>NZ_FTMT01000036.1:0-30884 GCF_900156015.1 Chryseobacterium sp. RU33C
GTTCTCAACCAATTTATGCTTATTTTTGAAGAAAGGCTCAGATTATAAAATCCAAGCCCTGACTTTTTAACTTACACACTTTGTGGGATAGTGTCTTTATATTTTTCCACATAATCTTCTTTTGCCTTAAAATGCCCCGTTTTTTGATCGTAAAGAAAAATATATTCTACAGGAATTTTTTTGTATGGGTTATCAACAGAATATTTGATTTCTCTGCCATCTATTGTTGTATTGTCATACCAGAATCCATCCGGTGTCCTCCTCTGGATCAATACAAGTTTTCCGATGAAAGCAATATCATTAAATCCGTCATTATTGTAGTCTTTAATCTTTAATTGCAGCTCATACGGTTCATAAATTTTGTTGTCTTCATAAGCATCATATGTTCTGACGTTACCTCCATAAATATTTTCTAAAGAGTCTGATGTTACCTTATAAATTTCATGACCTCCGTTTCCATGTGCTGTGACCAAGGTTGCCAGTAAGTGTGGGCTTTGTTTTGGGAAAATAGAAACAAATTCATACCGTTCTGCTGATAAAATTTTAACAAGCTTCCCTTCTTGTGTTAATAAGAGTTGATTTTTCCAGGGATATCCAGAATTTGGTCCTGTCTTCCAGTCGTATTCAACAAAGTAATACTCCTGATCTGAACCATTGATTTTCACCTTTTTGAATACCGTTATCTTTTCACCTTTTTGCTGAACAGGACTTTCATGAACATGGAGATCAAAAGCTTGCTGAAGATTTTTGATAAATTTTGAAGAGTCTTTAATTACAGGGTAATCCGCAAGATATTCAAGCGGGATAGACATTGTAAGGTTGGGATTCTCTTTGTCTGTCTGTTGAACATTTTCTTTTTTGTGAGTACAATTCAAAATGAGCAAAGGTAAAAGTGCTGACAGGAATGTTCTTTTCATTAGGGTTATTAGTTACGAAAGAGAAATTTTTTGAAATTTATTATATTTTAATGAAATGGCAATCATTTAATTAAAATTTTTAAAACAAAATCACCTCCCAAAAATTGAGAGGTGTCATAGTGTTTAAGTTCCGGTTTTTCTATCTTCTTTTAAAGCTATACACAATCAGAATGGCGATGCCCATAGTAAGTACGGTTATCATTGAAATAGTTTCAAGTGAAATTCCGCTTTTTATCTGTGTGTTTTCTTTTTCACATGAAGAAAAGAATAATAATGTCATGAAAAGACATACCGATAGTAATTTTTTATCCATAAATGTATTTGTTTGGTTACGAAACATTTACAGCAAAAAGTATACCGAATTTGTAGACTATGGAGTAGGTTTATTGACTTGTCCTTTTAGTTAATACCTGGGATAATGAGTAACAAAGGCTTTCTTATTGATAGTCCTTCGACAGGCTCAGGGTGACAACCCGAATACTAACCGGAATTTTTAAGCGCTGTCAGGCTGAGCCTGTCGAAGCTATTATTACTAAAAGGATAAGGTAATGAGATTATTTTACTTTTTAATTTCCATTTAAATTTTTGGAGACTTTATTTATTACCGAAATATAATGAGAATAATGAATAATGATACCGGCAGTGAAAAGTAGAGAAGCTATTATTATCTCAGTAGTCAGGTGATTTAGGATAAAATGCAGGATCAGGAAAAGTACAGCGGAATAGATCAGGGAAAATAGTATAGAATAAAATGCGTTTGTTTTGTAAATAAGAATTCTTGTATTTTCGTTGTAGCAGAAGTATTCTTTGCAAGGTGAGAAGACTAATGGAGATTTGTTTGCAAAATCAAGTTTAAACATTTTGTTTTCTCCTATGATGGTACCGTCAGCAAGAATAATATCAGTTAAGCCCCTTTCTATAATTGAATAGCGTACTTCATCAGTGACGTTTTTAAACGTTTTACTATCTTTTATTTCTCTTTCAAAAGTATAAGTAAATGGAAACATATAATTTTATGTTTTTTTATTCGTTTTACCCTCGTTCCAATAATAACTGTCCGGGTAGATTCTCGTTCCAAAAACAGCAGTGCCCACCCGTACAATGGTTGCGCCTTCTTCAATAGCAGTTTCCAGATCTCCGCTCATGCCCATGGATAGTTCTTTCATTTCTACGTTGGGAATATTTTCGGTGATAATCTCCTGCTGAATATTTTTCAGGATTTTAAAGCATGCTCTTACTTTATCGGTTTCAGCACTGAATAAACCAATCGTCATCAGTCCCTTTATTTTTAAAGTAGAGTAGTTGGAGATCTTTCGGGTAAGTTCAATGGCTTCACCGGGATCAATGCCAAATTTGCTTTCTTCATTGGAGGTATTGACCTGAATTAAAACCTCCATCGTTCTGTGTTCAGCCAAAAGTTTCTGATGAAGTTTTTCGGCCAGTTCCAGGCGGTCAAGAGACTGAACGCAGGTAACATCGTATTTCAGAATGTCTTTTATTTTATTGGTCTGAAGATGGCCTATAAAATGATTTTCATGAGGAATGTCTTTCAGGTCTTCATATTTCTCCTTCAATTCCTGTACTTTGTTCTCTGCGATTAATTCCTGTCCGTTTTCCAAAGCAATTTTGATACGCTCTACAGAAACAGTTTTTGTAGCGAGTAATAACCTGACATCATGAATATTCCTTTCGGATTGCTCACAGGCCTTTTTTATTCTTTCATTGATAACGGTGAGGTTGTGGAGAATATCTTCTTTCATGATGCCAGGGTTTCTTTGGCTTCCAGTTTTTTAATTAAAGCAGCTTTAACGGCTGTTAAAGCGTAATCCTTAGCTTCAGCAAAAGAAATAGAGTATTTTCTTTCAACAGTTCTCATCTCTTCAGGAAACTGAGCGAGTAATTGATCGTAGTATGTATCCAGAATCTCAGCAGAAGGCATTTCATAATTAATTTTTAGCTGGAAGCGTCTTAAAAGAGCCGTGTCAATAATCTCAGGATGATTGGTGGCACAGATTAAAAGCGCATTTTCAGGATAATAATCAATCAGCTGAATCAAAGTATTAACCAATCTTCTCATTTCACCCACATCTTTGTCATCACTGCCTCTTGCCTTTCCGATCTGATCCAGTTCGTCAAGAAAAAGTACGGATCTTTCTCTGGCTGCCTTATCAAAAATCATTTTAATATTCTGGGATGTTTCTCCGATACGGGACGAAACAATATTACTAAGATTTAAGATAATAATATTTTTTCCCAGAGCATTGGCAATAGCCTTCGCTGTCATTGTTTTTCCACATCCGGAACTTCCTTCAAGTAAAATCTTATGGTTAACCGGCAGACCGTACTCCTGAAGTTCTTTAACGTAAGTGTGCTCCTTGATAAGTTGTGTAAGCTGTTCCTTGTTGTTAGCATTGAGAAATACCTCGTTAAGATTTACCTGCTCTTTATCCTGAATAATAAGGTTGTACAGATTCATAATGACAATTAAAAGATTATTGAATAAACAAAGATAAAGCTTTATTGAATGCCAAAAAGAATCCTGAATAATAATAAAAACATGGTCCAACGGATACTGAATGATAAATGATAAATGATAAATGATAAATGATGAATGATGAATGATGAATGATGAATGATGAATGATGAATGATGAATGATGAATGATGAATGGATGCTGGTATCAGCAACAATCTGTGAGATCTTTGGAAAAAAGACTATAAAAAAAGAAAAGCCAGACTTGCGACCGGCTTTTCTCATTTGGATATTAAAATTTGTTATGAAACTAAGATCTTTCTGCTTATGTTTTTGAACCCTTTTACCCGATGGGGTAAAAGAGCGATCCGATTTCTCAGACTAAAAACATAAAACAATATAATTAGTATAGATATTCTATAGGCTTGTTTTGTTTTAAGATTAGTTTCTTTCTCTTCTTACAGTCATGAAATATGAAGTAATTACTATTAAACCTGTTACGATACCGATATAAGTTACCATTTTGTATTATTTTTAATTATTTGACTTTTTTTTATTAATCTTTCAATTGCAATATTACTACTTTCAAATCATGTGCCAAAGTAAAACACCATGATGTTTATCAGTGTATTACAGTGATTCCTGTTCATTTAATGGTGACTTTTGTTTATATTAAATTAATGTATTATTGAGAATTTATTAATACTTTTATTATTCTATTTGCAAAATTATGTGAATGTGTTAATCGTTTATCGACTTCTATATTGGAGTTGATAAAACAAATAATAAGCAATGCCTGGCATAATATTGTTTTAAAATGTATTTTCCGGACATTAATTTTTCACTTCAAATAGATTTTTATGTTAATAAAATTTATTTTTAACCGTGATTTTTATGATGGAAATTTTGTCAGCTGTCATATTTCATATTAAAGAGAAATATTTTTTTGTGCCAAAAAATGAACACAAAGTTGCCTGCTGAGTGATTTCTTTCAGGATCAATAATGCCTATCCAAAGAGAAAGAATTTGAAAATAAGATACTTAATGCTGTTTGAAACCCTATGAAAACAATGGCTGAATTATTGTATCTTCAAAAGAACTGATCTTTCATAGGGATAATAAGTACCTGTTATTTTGGGAACAGAGAAAGCCTAAGAATATCCTTTTTGAATTACCCGGGCGCATTTACTACTTTTGTATAAAGAATGAATTTATGGGACGCAGTTATATTTTTCTCGCCTTGGCTATTATATTTGAGATTATTGCCACTACTTTTCTGAAGAAATCTGAGGAATTCTCCAAACTATGGCCATCGGTAGTGACAGTCATTGGATATGCCTGTGCATTTTATTTTTTAAGCCTTACCCTTCGTCAGATTCCTGTAGGGATCACCTACGCTATATGGTCCGGCGTAGGAATTATTTTTATAACGATGATTGGAGTGATAGCATTTAAACAGATCCCGGACCTGCCCGCCATTATTGGTATTGCACTGATTGTGATTGGAGTGATTATTATTAATGTATTCTCAAAAATGGGAACTCATTAAAAATAGATTCCTGATGTTTTTGCATCTGTTTCCAATGTTGGACCTTCGTTTTGTATAAAAAGAACTTTTCCAGTTTATATTTGAACTTTAAATATCCGTGGAACTCAATGCCGTTAAATAATGTAAAAGGAATTGTTGGATTTTCCTTTAATGATTCCCTTATTCCTTTACTGAATACGGTAGGACCTGTAGTAGCATGTATATTATTCGGATAGCGGTGAGTGTTTATATTATCAATCATCAATTCTGATAAAAGGATCATAAGAAATTAAATGCTCTGGAATTAATATAGGTTCTCATTCCATGGTAGTTTATCTTAAGGGCTGAATAATAGATTGGAAAAAATTAAATGTAAAAATCCTTTCATAGAAGATATCCAGACTGTTTTCAATAATGGCATCCGTATAACAGGCCGGATCCGGAACAAATGTTTCCTCTACAAAAACAAACCAGAGCTCCGAGAGTCCGTATTTTCTTCTAAACTCTTCAGAAGCATTGCTGTCAGGCACAGCAGAATGTTTCAGGTCACAAAAAAGAATTCCTTTTTTCTCTCCTTCATGATCTACAATATTAATGGAATGGTGCAGGTAGCTGATAATTTTTATTTTCGCATCAAAACATTCTATAAAATGGTGCAGATCAATAAGCTGTATTACTTTTTCTTCCTGTTGAGATTCTGTCATAAAAAAACATTCCAGTGATATTTCCTGTGTCAGTTCGTGAAAAGTTGTTAATTCCATATGTGTTCATTTACAGTACAAAGAAATAAAGAAAAGAAGAACGTAAATTGGTTTTTATACAAAATGGCAGGTATTTTATACAAAATCCGGAAGCATGATCGTTGGTATAATAAAATAGAGGTTTTGTATAATAAAATAGTTGTAATTTCTGTTATTGTCTATTTTTGCTAATGATAAAATGAGCCTATCCTATGAAATACAGTCCGTGGAAATTTGAAGAAACCTTTGTAATGGATTTTTTGGTGGAAGCGAAGTATGGACTCCGTAGGCATCTGCTCTTCCTGCTCTTCTTTTTCATTTTGATCTATAGCGCGAGGTTCTGGCATTGGTACTCGGGAATATATCAGTATTATGTTTTATTCTTTGTATATACAATTCTTATCACAATGGTGTACATTAATATATATGTATTGGTTCCCCGTTTTTTCTTTAAAACAAAATATGTTACTTATCTTGTTCTGCTGGTTCTGATGGGAGTAGTGGGTCTTAATTTTATAGGATATGGTTTCAGGCTGTTCTTTGATGAATTCAGAGTGAAAAATATTCTTAGGGAAAATGAGAAAGGAGGAATTTATGAAGGAGTTCTGATGTGTATTCCGATTATCATGACGACAACGACGATTAAACTTCTACAGAAATGGATCAGTGATAATAAAAGAATCAACGAGCTGAGCAGACTCACCATGAGCATGGAACTGAATGAGTTAAGAAATCAGATCAATCCGCATTTTCTTTTTAATATGCTGAATAATGTAAAAGCGTTGATCAGAACAGACCCTGCCAAAGCCTCTGTGGTGATTGTAAAACTTTCTGAGTTTCTCAGATATCAGCTGTATGAAAACAGTGAAGAGAAAACGCTGCTCACTTCAGAGATTGATTTCCTGTCCAATTTTTTAAACCTTGAAAAAATAAGGCGTGACAATTTCTCTTTTGATATTCGGATCAATACTGATAAAAGAATTGTAAACAGTATTTTTGTTCCTCCCAATCTGTTTACCACTTTTGTAGAAAATGCCGTGAAACACAGTGTAGATATCAGTGGAGCAGAATCCTACGTGAAAATAGAAATCAATACCGATAGCAGACAGCTTTATTTCAGGTGTGTGAATTCCATAAGGACTGGCTATATCGTTTCAGACAAAAAAAACAGCGGACTTGGGCTCGCCAATATTACCAGAAGGCTTGAGCTTCTCTATGGTGATACTTTTGATCTTCAGATAGAATCAGGAGAGGTAGAATATAGTGTAAATTTAAAAATTCCCGTTTGATGAATTGTATAATTGTTGATGATGAACCTCTGGCAAGATCCGAGATGAGATCCCTGGTCACTGAAATTTCCAAAATTGAAATCCTTGGGGAATTTTCCAATGCGCTGTCTGCTCTCGAATTTCTTAAAGACAATGATATAGATCTTATTTTCCTTGATATAGAAATGCCTTTGGTAACAGGTCTTGAGTTTGCAGAAATGCTTCCGAAAAAATCCCTGATTATTTTTACAACCGCTTATTCCCAATATGCACTGAAAAGCTACGAACTGGAAGCTGTTGATTATCTTTTAAAACCTATTGATCCCCAAAGACTGGAAAAAGCCATTGAAAAAGCCATACTTTATACTGGACTTTTGTCTAAAGATACGGTAAAGAATACGGTAGAATCCAATACAGCTGACTTCCTTTTCATTAAAGCAGAGCGAAGATTCTATAAAATCAGTTTTTCAGATATTAAGTTTATAGAAGGGCTGAAAGACTATGTAGTCATTCATACAAAGCAGCAGAAACTGATCACTGCAATGAATTTAAAAACCATCCATCAGAAAATCTCCGGTGAGAGCTTCATCAGAGTAAGTAAATCCTATGTTGTCAATATGAATTATATTGATTCATTTGACAATCATAATATATACCTCGAAGATTCCGAGATTCCTCTTGGTGAAGTATACAGAATCGAATTTTTCACAAAATTTGCCGGAGGACTTCTGAACTCAGATTAAAAAAATAAGTAATGAGCAATGAATAATGAGTAATAATTAATAGGCTCAAACCATTTAAAAAAAATCTGTGTAATCTGTAGTTAAAGAAAAACAAAATAACTACGGGCTAAAACTGTTCAGAGAAAACAATTTCCCTTTCAACAGCTTTAGCCCAAACTTAAAAATTATGCCAGCTTTTGTCCCACAAAACGAATCACAGAACCTGTCCCGTTGTGAAACAATCCTTCGCTAAGCTCAATTTCTGTTTCTGCTAATTCAATAATATCATAATTTGGAAAATCTGTCTTGATTTCTTCAATAGAGAACAGGGATTCGACATCTTTCGGACCTCCCACTTTTTCATTCTTTGCAATATATTCAAGATGATTTTTACTGAAAGCTTCGAAAATAATAAAACCACCTTCACGCAGGTATTGATTCAGCATTTGGTGGATAGAAGATTTAATATCTCCCGGGAAATGAGCGTAAATAAGAGCAATGGCATCAAAATGTCCTTTCTGATAATTTAAAGTAGAAAGTTCTCCCACCTGATAATCAATAGCAATTTGTTGTTTCTCTGCAAGCTGTAATGCTTTATTTCTGCCATTGGCACTGATATCGAAAGCAGAAACCTGCCATCCTTGTGTCGCTGCAAAAACGGCATTTCTGCCTTCACCTTCTGCCGGAAAAAGTATTTTTCCAGGTTTTAATTTGCTGAGCTGTTCTCTCAGGTAATTGTTGGGTTCTGTTCCGTAGGCAAACTCTTCGCTGCTGTACCTTTCATCCCATCTGTTGAGCCATGTGTTATCTGTCATTGTAAAAAGAATTTAAAATTGGCATAAAGAAAAATCATTCATATTCTTCCGTTGTATTAGTTGCATCAAATGTAGAATATTTCCTCAAGCTTTCTGACCTCAAAAAAAAGTTTACTATCATAGATTTTTTGAATGACAGATCTGTTTAATAAAAATCTAAATACTATTCCATACAATTAAAATTTGGAGTAATTTTGAAAAATGATGAATTTAAACCAGATTTTCACCAATCAACGTACAGGAAACAATCCACAGACCAAAGCTTCACGAACTGATTTTCAAAGAGATTTCGACAGAATTATCTTCTCTTCTGCCTTCAGAAGACTGCAGAACAAAACGCAGGTTTTTCCTCTTCCGGGAAGTGTTTTTGTACATAACAGACTTACGCATTCTTTGGAAGTATCATCCGTAGGAAGAAGTTTGGGAAGTATTATCGGTGAATTTATTGCTGAAGATTTTAAAAATGAACTGACTGAAGATTCAAAGAATTTCTATCTCTATAATTTAGGAAATGTAATTGCTGCTGCATGTTTATGCCATGATGTAGGAAACCCCGCTTTCGGACATTCCGGAGAAGATGCCATTGCGAGTTATTTTGAAAGAAATGAAAAAGATCTGAAATCAAAGTTCAATGAAAAAGAATGGGCGGATCTGGTTAATTTTGAAGGAAATGCTAACGCCATCAGAGTGCTGGCACAGCAGCAACAGGGAAAAGATGCCGGAGGAATTCAGCTGACGTTCTCTACACTGGCAAGTATTGCAAAATATCCGTGTGAAGCGGTTGCAAAGAAAAAAGGGATCATTCACAGAAAGAAATTCGGGTTTTTCCAGAATGAAAAAGATATATTCCTGGAAATTGCCAAAGGAACCCAGCTTATTTCTGAAAGTGAAGAACCGTATATTTTCAAAAGACACCCTTTTGTATGGCTTGTAGAAGCAGCCGACGACATCTGCTACAACATCATTGATATGGAAGATGCCCACAGGCTGGGAATTGTTTCAACAGCAGACTGTAAAAACTTATTTTTTGAGTTGGTAAAATCTGAAACAGATGATGTTCAGAGAATTGAAACAAAACTTAGTTCAATCTCCAATGAAAACGAACAGATTTCTTATTTAAGAGCAAAAGTGATTAATGCACTCATCAATAAATCGATTGAGATGTATAAATCCAACTTTGAGACGATCCTTGAAGGAAATCTTAGTAATGGCTTACTTGATATTTATAAAAAAGAAAATAAAGCGTTGCAGGATATTGAGAGTTTCTCGGTAGAAAAAATTTACAACCATAAAGCAGTTGTTGAAATTGAAAATGCCGGGTATAACGTAATGTATGAGCTGCTTGATCATTTTATTCCTTCCATTCTGAAACCTAAAGACAGCAGAAAATCTTATGATGAAAAAGCGTTGAAACTGATTCCAAAGCAATTTATTTACAATGACGGAACCGATTATCAGAAAGTTCTTGGGGTTATTGATTTTGTTTCAGGAATGACGGACAATTACGCTACCGATTTATATAGAAAAATTAAAGGAATAGACATTGGGATGACTGTCTAGATTCTATTTGTTATAATCATTCAGAAGCCTCTACTATTAATGACTGCATTAAAGTAGAGGCTTTTTTATGCTTTAAAAGTAAGCGATTCTAGAATAATCAATAATTCCTGTGCTTGATTTCCAGGAGATTATATTATAAGGCTTTCACTTATTTTTCTTATATTTAAACAACACATATAGAAGTGTTTTTAACAAAACAGGATTTTTAGCGACATATTAAAAAAATTAACAACTATGGGTATATATCTAGCACCCGTTATTTTCTTCGGGCTTATCATTTTGTTTGCTTCGTTTTTTGTAGTTAAGCAGGAAACAGCAGCTATTATCGAACGTTTCGGGAAATTCCAGGGAGTAAAACATTCAGGGCTTCATCTTAAACTTCCAATTATAGATCAGATCGCTAAAAGACTGAATCTTAGAATTCAACAACTGGATGTGATGATTGACACCAAAACCCTGGACAATGTTTTCATCAAAATGAAAATTTCCGTTCAGTATCAGGTGATCAGAAACCAGGTAGGAGATGCTTACTACCGCCTGGAAAATCCTGAAAATCAAATTACATCTTTTGTATTCGACGTTGTACGTGCTGAGGTTCCTAAATTGAAGCTGGATGATGTCTTTGTAAGAAAAGATGATATTGCGGTGGCGGTAAAGAGTGAGCTTCAGGAAGCCATGAACAGTTACGGGTATGATATTATCAAAGCTTTAGTAACAGATATTGATCCGGATGAGCAGGTGAAACATGCCATGAACAGGATCAATGCTGCTGAAAGAGAAAAAACAGCGGCAGAATATGAATCTGAAGCACAAAGAATCCGTATTGTAGCGGTTGCAAAAGCAGAAGCTGAATCTAAAAAACTACAAGGGCAGGGGATTGCAGACCAAAGAAGAGAAATTGCAAAAGGTCTTGAAGAGTCTGTAAGAATGCTGAATAATGTGGATATCAATTCTCATGAAGCATCAGCGCTTATTGTAGTAACACAGCATTATGATACCTTACATTCTGTAGGAGCAAGCAACAGAAGTAATCTTGTGCTTCTTCCCAATTCACCCACTGCAGCAAGCGGAATGCTGAATGACCTTGTAGTGGCCATGACAACGGCAAATACAGTTGGAGAAGCTACCAAAGGAAAATATCCTGATCCTCCTCAGAAAGAAACCGGATTTTAAGATAAAAGGAAAAAGAAAAAGATGAATCAATGGAAAAAAAAATGATTGTCAAAAATAACTTCATGCTTCATTCTTCCAGCTTTCCGCAAAATAAAACCGCTTCTGAATTTTCAGAAGCGGTTTTATTTATTATTTCTTCGTTTTAGAAACCTGTTCTATCAATGTGTATTTGATTGAAGAAGCATCAGCGGGCGGATTTTCAATTTTTTCTGTTTTTACTTTTAAAACATATTCATACCCCGGTTCATAAGTAAATCCTTCGATATTGCTGTAGAAATTCGTCCAGTTCCCGGAAACATTTTCTTTTACCTGCAGACATTTCATAGGAGCTACTCCTGTACAATCTGCTGTCTGTGGTCCTACGATGAATGTTTTTTCATCACCTGCGGATGCATTGGCTGTGGTTGTACATTGTGTCATGGCAAATAACGCTAATGCGGGTGCTGCTCCTTTTAGAATTGTTGCTATACTTTTCATAAACTTGATTTTTCCCCATACCTCGCAATTACCATGCCGAAAAAAAATCCCGAATTTGTAGTACTTCTGCTATTGTTTTTTACTTTTTTAATCATTTAATTTGAATTTCTTAAACACTAACCACAATATAATTCTTATAATAAATATGGATAATCAAATGCAAGTTGAAAATTACAGGATTCAAAAACCTGAAATATGGGCAGGAAATATCGGGGATGAGGAAATAAAAAGCCGAATCAAAGATTCCGAATTTGCCAGAAGACAAATTGATGAAGGACGTGATTACTGCTATTTTTTAGACAAAAAATACTATACAAGCAATACGGAAAACAGTGAGTATGTCTGCATGGCCTATACGCTGAACGAGCCTGGAAACCTTGAAAGAGCTTCTGTTTCTGATGTCATTGTAGAGGAAAATGAAGTCTATCAGATTCACAGAATCAGTGTGTTGAGAGATGGTGTACTGATCGATAAGATTCCGGACACAAAAATTAAAGTTCTTGACAGTGAAAACCAAAGCAGTGGAGGAGTGCTGAGCAGTAATAAAAAAATCAATATTACCATCAAAGATCTGAGGCTGTATGATGTTCTGATCTTAGAAGATTCAAGGATTAAAGAATTTACAGACCGTGATTTTCTGAGAAAGGAATTTTCAAAATACGTCTGGGTAAGTCCTGATAATTATTGGGCTTATGGAAGTTTTAAATTCACTTTTATCAACGATCGCAAACAGACTATTGACTATAAAAAAACATTTTTCAGAGATGAACAGGGAAATGTTCTGGAACCGGAAATCAATCATCTGAAAAAAGGAGAAAGATTTGTCATTGAAGAAGAAAACTATATCAATCCTGTGGATTCCGGACGTGAAATTTTTCCTTATATAGACTTTGCTACAGAAAACAGTTGGAAAGATCTTTCCAACTATATTGTACCGTTCTATGAGGAGATTTTTAACAAATCTTCTTTACAGGATTTCGCTCCAAACCTTGTTGAAAAACTGGATGCCATTGCTGATCAGGATGAAAAGCTGCAGTTTGCCATAGAATATGTACAGAATCATATCTATTACATCTTCAATGCCGATGAAATGAATGGTCATAAGCCACAGGAACCATCAGTAACCTATGAAAACAAACAGGGAGACTGTAAGGCAAAGTCGGTTTTATTGAAAGTGATCCTTGATTACATAGGAGTAGATGCATCTGTAGTGCTGGTAAATTTTAATACGGATTATTATATTAAATATTATCTGCCATCATTGTTAAGTTTCAATCATGTTGTCTTAAAAGTGAATTATAAAGGTGAAGAATATTTCGTTGATGCTACCATCCGTGATGAATTCGGATTGATTGAAAACAGAGGGTTTATTTATTTTATGCATTATCTGGAAGTGAAAAAAGATCAGGTACTTCAGGTAAGAAAATCTTATAAATTTCCTTATTTCTGCATTAATGAAAAGGTGGATTTAAATGCACAGGGCAATACTGGAAAACTTACTCTGTCAACTACTTACAAAGGAAACAGAGCCAATGCTATGAGAAGGTATTTTAAGAGTACCAATAAAAGAGAAATCATAGACAGCTGGAACAGCTTCCTTTTCTATACGCTTAATTATTCGGGTGACCGTAATGGTACAGATGTCCGAAACGTATTCAAAGATGCCGCTATTGATGTACTAAGTGATGATAAAATACTGAATGAAGTAAAGATCCAATATACCGCAACCATTGAGAATCCTTATTTTGCAGATCCACAGAAAAACCGTTTTCTGATGTATTTTGACCGAAATGTGGTGAAGGCGGGAGCAAGAGATTTTATTCATAAAGATTTACCTTTCTGGCATAATTTCGACAGTGAGAAATATGAAATCAATTTGCAGACGGATCAGAAAATTGATACTGAAGAAAAATATACAGTACAGGAAAGTACTATATCCAATCCCTATTTTGACTATAAAAGCCGGAAAAAAGTACACAAAAATGGAGCAAGTGTGTCTATTGAGTACAATCCTCTGATCAATATTGAAATTCCGCAAAGTGAGTTTGAACAGTTCAGAACAGATCATCATACCATTGCCGACAGTAATTTCGGACTGGGAATTGATATTATTGAGCCGGGACTTATGAATATGCTTAAATTCAGCTTTAAGAAGAAATTTAAATAGAATATCTTAAGTTCAAAGTTTAAGGTTTCGGGTTTTGGCGGGCGGCGAAGCCGCCCGCCAAAACCCGAAACCCTCATTATTCGTTTACAATCAAAAAACACAAATTTCATTATGCATAAGATATTTTTTCTTGCTCCTTTTACAGCTGTTTCTCTTGTCAGTGCTCAAAAGTTAACCCAAGAGAACGTTACAGGATTCTGGAAACTAAAGGAAGCCGGATTTTATGAAGATCAAAAGAAAGTGGTAAAAGAATTTGATAACTGCCGTTTAATGAGGAATTATGCGATCAGGGAAGATGGTTTTGCTATTTATAACTATATAGAAGGAAAATCTGGCGATTGCAGGCCTTCAGAACCGAGGCTTTCTTTTTGGAGGATTGTAGACAACAGAATTCAGTTTTATGTGGATGACCAGAATATTCTTGAAGAAGTGGAAGTAACAATAAATAAAGACCATACAATAACCTTTTCCAGCTATATTCCTGAACAGAAAAAATTAAATAGAGATGCTTTCTCTGAAAAAATAGCCAACACGGTTCACTATGATATTCTTGAAAAACAATTTTGATTATAAACGTAAAATTTTTGATGTATGAATTATGTAACGGTTATCTATCTCGTGAATCTGATATTGTATGCCATGTATTTCTTTGGAAGAACAGGTAGTGAAGTTGAGGTATCAGGAATGGATTATGCTGTTTCCGGAACTTTATCTCTCTTTCTGATCTTCGCAGGATATCTGAATGCAAAGAAAAGGATGATCTACAGAACCGTTCTGTGGATGTTTTTTGTGAATGTGTTTTTATTCGTTTGTTCCGGTTTGTTTGATCAGTTTGGAAACGATTTTAATATTCTTTCTACAGGTAACAGTGACAGTTTTCTTTTTACATTGGCACTTATTGTTTATAACGGTTATCTTTTTCCTCTAACGGTTATTCTTGAGGGATCGGGTTTGTCATTAATAATACCTGTAGTATTATCATTTATCTTGCCTTCATTGGGATATTTAATAGGGAAGAGGATATATACAAATAATCAAAATCCCACTGAATTATAGTCATTGCGAACCGAAGGTGAAGCAATCTCAATATTATTCATAAAGCTGCTAGTTGGAAAACGCAATGATGCAGGAATTTTACAAACTATATGTTTTTAAGACACAAAGATTTTATCTCCGATAAAATTGTACTTCTTTAAAAATGACACAGACATTTCACCAGCATTTTTGTCATTCCGGGCAGAGCAAGGAATCTAAACTTTAATATCCTTTACAACTCTTGGAAACCAGGCAGATATTATTAAAAAAAATCCGCAGAATCTGCATAATCTAAGAGGGAAAATAATATCATCACTTGCTGAAAATCTCATATTGAGCGCAGTAGAAATGTTCTTTCTCTTTAAAAAATATACGGAATGTAAAAAACTCTTATACTTTTGCGTTTTCCAAAACTAAAAAAAGAATCAGAAAGTTTTAAAGTTATTCCTGATTTTGAGGCTGGTTATTGGAGGTAAAGAATTTCTGCTTCCCGATTAATAGTTCAAAAAACAGTCTGAAATCCGAAATTAAAGACCATAAAGGATATTTAAAAGTAGCCGGTTTGTTTTTCTCAATCACAGCATGACTGAACCAGGCAAATCCATAGCCTACAATCGGGATATACCAAAGAAATCTTTCCTTTCCGGAACTGATGACATACCATATAACGAAAAATACGAGAAACGTTCCGATAAAATGAAAAATACGGGTACCTGTTTTACTGTGTTCAGTAAGATAAAACTGATAAAACTCTCTGTATGTTTTGATTCTTTCAGCCATGGCGGTTAGTTTATGGGTTCTTAATGAAGCTAAAGCAATAATTCTGCCGATTTTTATCAGAGGGTAAAAAATAAAAAAGGCAAAATTGCAAATCAGTTTCTCCATCAGAGTAACCTTTCTGCCATTTTGCCTTTTCGCAATTTTGTTTATTGCTTATTTAACTCTTCTTTAGTTCTTTTCCAAGCTTGCTGTTTTTGTATCCGTAGCAGAAATAAATAACCATACCGATCAGGAACCACATTCCAAACCAGAACCAGTTCTCATGGCTCATTCCCGTAAGAAGATACAGACATGAACTTAATCCAATCAATGGAATTAATGATAGATTCTTGATAAAAGCTACAACACATAGAATCAGGTTGATGATAATAAAGAAGAAAATAGAAGCTCTGAATTCTCCTTCATTAGGATCTGACCAGTTCATCAGATTGTCAAAAAACTCCGGCTGCCATTTGTAGAAAGCCAGTAAGCCACCGATGAAAATAACCGGGAAAATAATTTTACCATTCACATAAGGAAGGTGAAATCTGCCTTTGATTTTTTCCTTGGCAGGAAGTAGAAGTACTCCCGCGCATACCAGTACAAAGGCGAAAATAGTTCCGATACTTGTAAAATCAAGGATAAAAGTTTTATCTGTAAACAGGATAGGAATACCTACTACAATTCCGGTAACTACAGTTGCATAGGAAGGTGTTTTATACTTTGGATGTACCTTTTGGAATCTTGCAGGCATCAGTCCGTCACGGCTCATAGCGTACCAGATTCTCGGCTGTCCCATTTGGAAAACCAATAATACGGTTGTAATAGCTACAATGGCAACGAAGGAAACCACAAGTTCCATCCAGGCTACATTGGCATTTGTTTTTTCAAATATGAATGAAAGAGGATCTCCTACACCATCAAATTTCTTGTAATCTACCATCCCTGTTAATACCAGTGTCAAAGCGATATAGATTACCGTACACAGGACAAGAGAAATAATCATTCCTTTTGGCAGGGTCTTTTGCGGATCTTTGGTCTCTTCAGAAAGTACACTTAAGGCATCAAATCCGATATAGGCAAAGAATACTCCGGATACGGCGCTCATTACCCCGGCAAAACCATTCGGCATAAAGGATGGAGTTCCGGTTGCAGGACTTACAGGAGTCCAGTTGTCAGTATTAATATAAGCAAAACCGACAAGAATAACCAATATAATGACCCCAAGCTTTAAGATAACCAGAGAGTTGTTGAAGTTTTTACTTTCTTTTACTCCCACATAACAAAGCCATGTGATTAAACCGTTAATAACCAATGCCGGAATATCTACAATGAATTTCAAACTTCCAATCAATGGTGCTGTTTTCCATGCATTTAACAGTTCTTTGTTTTCTGAACCATATTGAACGGCTTTCCTTGCTTCAGTATAGCTGCAGGTCAGATAATCAGGAATATGCATTCCGAGGCGTCCTAAGAAACTCGTAAAATAATCCGACCACGAAAAGGCTACGTAAATATTCCCGAAAGAATATTCCATGATCAGAGCCCATCCGATTACCCAGGCAATCAGTTCCCCAAAACTGGCATAAGCATACGTGTAGGCAGAACCTGCAGTAGGAATTCTGCTGGCAAATTCAGCGTAGCATAAAGCGGTAAAGCCACAGGCAAAACCGCAAATCAAATATAGTAGGATAACACCGGGACCGCCTCTGAAAACGGCTTCTCCCAAACTGCTGAAACTCCCAGCTCCTATAATAGCCGCGATACCAAAGAATACAATGTCCCATACACCCAAGACTCTTAAAAGCCCCGTTGAAGTATCTGTATCTGAATAGATTTTTCTTCTAAAAAGTTGACTCATTCAATAACTATATTTGATTTGAAAAAAAGCAAATGTAATGATTTTTTATTTTGATGTTAACAGTTGTTAAGAACATTTGGGTAAAAATACTCAAACAAAAAGTTTTAGTCTCTATAAACAGGGATTTCCACAAAGCTGTCGTTTTTCATTATTCTTCGCATAGCTGGCTCTTACAATATGAGTTGACAGAAGAGAGGACTTCCCATCCGGCAAAATCTGGTACAGATAAGTATCCGTGTCAAAATCTTTTTTTCAGCAAGAGAAACCAGTGAATTTTTATAATCCTGAGCGACCATCTGCAAACGGAAAAGATTATCCATAAGGTCAACCGTGTTTTCAGGTTTATACTTTGCGGACTGAAGTTGGGAAATCACTTGCCGGGCAAGTACGGGTATCTGCTCTTCCAATATAAGAGAGTCATTTACAGCTTTCTTTGGGAAGTAAAATTTTTGTGCCTGCAGAAGGTTTACAAAAATTAATGCTAAAAGAATCTTAAATTTCATAAGATGGTGTGTTTATGGTATGTTTTTAGCTGCTTTTGAAAAAGTATCAAATTAACGTATGTTTTTGATAACTGTTTATTAAAATTGTTTACATTTTATCAAACGAAAGTAGTAAATTTTATCATTGTACAGTGAGAAAATTTTCATTGTTATGAAATAAGTATTAACATCCATTAACGCTGTTAAAACTTGCTTAAACAATAAGTTTTTAATATTTTCGTTACCTTATTTAGACTAATTTTCTTATATTAAGAAGAATGAAATCAAAAAAAATACTTTTAGCGGCTGCTGTAATTTATTTCGGAATCTCCGATGCTCAACAGTCTCAATATTTTACCCAGAAAGAAAATTACAGGTTCAATCTAGCCGAAAATCTTTATCAGACCAAAATATACAATGCTTCCCAATACGAATATGCAAGACAATACTTCTACAATCAGAATTTGTCCCATTCAAAAAAGGAAGCTGCGCAGTTTTTTGATAATGTGATTGGTGTGATTCTTCAGAAAAATCATGCTGAAGAAGGATTAACGGCTTTCATGAAAGAATATCCTGATTCTGCTTATTTTGCTCAGGCTAATCTTCCGCTGGCTGATTATTATTTAGCAAAAAAAGACTTTGACAAAGCACTGGAAACACTTAAGAAAGTGAATCAGTATCAGCTTTCAAAAGAGGAAAATACCCAGTATATTCTGAAGCTTGGATATGCAAAATTCATGATGGGTGATTCCAAAGGAGCTACTGATGCCCTTGAAGAAGCTTATAAAACAGCAGACCAGTCTCAAAAAGGAGATATTGCTTATATGTTGGGGCATTTATATTACAGCAACAGGCAAAATGATAAAGCGTTCCAGTATTTTGATTCTATTAAAGATCAGGATAAATTCTCAAAGCTTGTTCGTCCTTATTATGTACAGATGTACTATAATGATAAGAATTACAATCAGGCTATTACAGAAGGAACAGCTTTGTTAAACGAAAATATTTCAGATTCTTATAAAGCAGAAGTACATAAGATCATCGGGGAAAGTTATTTCATGAAGAATGATTACAGCTCTGCTTACCCACATTTGAAAGATTATCTGAGCGTACAGCAGAATCCATCCGAAAACGATTTGTATGAGATGGGATTTGTGGCAGCACAGCTTAAAAAATACGATGAAGCGGTTTCTTATTACAACCAGCTTCTCAACAGTAATTCTGCTTTAGCACAAAATGCTTACTACCAGTTAGGAAATGCTTATCTGGCTGTAGATAAAAAGCAGGAAGCGCTTTCTGCATTCCGTTCTTCTTACCAGATGGATTATGATGTAAAAGTGAAAAAGCTGGCTCATGAACAGTACGCTAAATTAAGTTACGATATCGGTAACCCGTTTGAAAGTCCTTCGGCGGTGATCCAAAGTTATATCAACGAAAATCAGAATGGTGCCAATGCTGCAGAAATGAGATCATTATTGGTGAAATCGTATCTGTATTCCGGAAACTATAAAGAAACGCTGAATGCTATTGACAGGCTGCAGAGTTCTACTCCTGAGATCAACAAAGTAGACCAGGAGGTTTCTTATTTATTGGGAACCGAAGAGTTCAACAAAGGAAATTATGATGAAGCTGAGAAATATTTCTTAAGAAGTCTTGGCTTTAACATCAATAAAGAATTCAACAGCAGAGCTTTATACTGGCTGGCACAGGTATATTACCAGAAAGGAAATTATCCGTCTGCTATTGTTCGATATGAAAAGCTTCTTACTAAAAGCTTCCCTGAAAAACAACAGCTGCCTTACGATTTGGGATATGCCTATTTCAAATCTAAGAAATTTGATCAGGCAGAAACGTACTTCAAACAATATCTTGCCAATCCGAAACCGGAGTTTAAAAACGATGCAGAACTTCGTCTTGCAGATATCCATTATGCCAACAATGATCTGAACGAGGCAATCGCTATCTATGATAAAAATGAAGATGCTACGGATTATACTTTGTATCAGAAAGCAATGGCTTTAGGATTCAAAGGAGATACTCAGGCAAAGATTACTAACCTTAAAAACCTTTTATCCAAATATCCGGACTCTGAATATTACGATGATGCTCAATATGAAATAGGAACAGCATATGCTGCTCAGGATGATTTTGCCAATTCCAATGATTATTTCGGAAAAGTAATTAAAGGTTCTTCTGACAAAGATCTGATCGCGAATGCTTCTATCTACAGAGCGCAGAATTACATCGATCAGAATCAGAATGAAAAAGCACTTTCCGAATTGAAGTCTTTGGGTGAGCAGTATAAAAATACAGCTTATGCCCAGAAAGTGGTGCAGGCGGCAAAACCGATCTTCACGAAAAACGGAGATGTTTCAGGATATGAAACTTTCGCAAGAAATATAGGGGTAAATGTAGATGCTGCTGAAATTGATGAGATCAACTTATCTACAGGTAAGCAGTTGTTTGCTAAGAAAGATTATAAAAATGCCATTTCTTACTACGAAAAGTATCTTACACAGAACCCTACAGGTGAAGGATTGTATCAGGCAAAATATGAATTGGGAGAAAGTTACTATCAGACAAATAATTCAACCAAAGCTTTACTTGTTCTTCAGGAAGTGGCTGGAATTCAAAATGATTACCAGGATGACGCACAAACTCGTTTAGCTCAGATCTTTATTGCACAGGGCAATACTGCGGAAGCGAAAAAGTACCTTGAAAGCATTAAAAACTCTTCCAACATCAGCATTAAAAACTATGCGAATGTAGAGCTGATGAAACTGTACGCACAAGAAAATAATTTCTCTGAAGCTGAAAAATTAGCCAACGCAGTTATTGCGAATTCTAAAAACTCAGCGGCCGTTATTGAAACTGCGAAAGTAATCAAAGCAAGAAGTCTGATGAACTCAGGAAAAGATAAAGATGCACAGGCAGCTTATGCTTCTCTTGAAAAATCATCCAATACTTCGGTAGCAGCGGAAGCTTTGTATGCTAAAGCTTATTATCAGAACAAAGGAAAAGCATTTAAGTCTTCTAATGAAACGATCTTCAAGCTTGCCAATAACTATGCTTCGGAAGAATTCTGGGGAGCAAAAGCCCTTGTATTGATGGCGAAAAACTATATTGGCCTGAAGGATAACTATCAGGCAAGTTATACCTGCGATCAGATCATTGCGAACTACAAAGATTTCCCTGAGATCGTAGCAGAAGCTAAAGAAGTTAAAAAACTGATTAAGAAATAATACATGAAGGTGTTTAAAATTGCCCTATATTCTTTTTTGATTTCTACTTCTCTCTGGAGCTGCATTCCATCGTATATTGCATATCCAAGGGAGTATAACCATGCAAAAGCTGATTTCAAAAAGCAAAAAGCTTTTGTAGTGAACAAGGATCTTGAGGAAGAATTTAAAATTTTAAAACATTCCGACATTTATGAAATTGTAGAAGACAGCAGTTATGCGGCTAAAATAACACTGCACCCGATGAAAACCTATACTCCTCCTTGTGGAAACCCAATGATTGGAAGTATGCTCACAGTCGGATTACTGCCTTCGGGATTTCCGTATACTATTTCCTACAGTTATGATGTTGCTGAGAACAATACAGCAAAAAATTATCAATACAAATTACAAGTTTATCAAAGCCTTTGGCTGTTTAATATATTCAGACTGGGGAGAACTTTTTCAAAACAGTCGGGCAAAGCTTTATTGGGCAGTTATATGGCTTCCAGTAAATAAAAACCCGTTATATATTTTTTTCAAATAAAGAAAATATGAACAAGAAGATTCAAATATTATCCATATTATTTTTAGGAATTTCGTCAGTGGCGTTTTCCCAGATCAAGGAGGAAAAACTGGTTCTTAACAAAAAGAGGGAACCGGAAGTGAAGAAGATCGAGAAGAAGAAGACTTCTGTGGAAACCATTAAAAATTATCCGCCGGAAGAGAAATCACAGACTCCTGTGAAATATACCATCACGGATGTTCCTGCTGTTTCAGACTTCAAAACGTCAACCATTCAGGGAGAGGATGTAGCTCCAAAATTTGACGGAACCGCTCAGAATAACTATTTCCAGTTCGGAATGGGTAATTACGGGAAAGTTCTGGTAGACGGAAATGTTTCAAAAACCCTTGAAAATAAGCTTGAAGTAGGAGCAGATGTTCACGTTCTTTCCACCAATGGTCTTAAAAAAGATTACGATTGGAAATCCGGACAGACTTCAGCCAATGTTGGCGCTTTCTTAAACTCTTACGGAGAAAAGGGGAAGTTCAACCTTAATGCTGAATATGGCTTAGACAGCTATAATTACTACGGAATTTATGCCATGCAGCCTACCGGGGAGCTTGATCTGAAGCAAAAGGTCAATCAGTTTAAAGTAAACGGGTACTATGATTTTTACTCCAATGAAATCTTAAATGATGTAAGAGTAAAATCATCATTCCTGAAAGATCATTTTGATGCTTCGGAAAACCAGGTTTCCATTCTTGCTAACTTCTCCAAGCATGCTGTTGAATTAGGAAAATCTGGAATCAATCTGAATGCTGATCTGGGAGTAGGGTTAGATGCTGTGAAGACAGACTTTGCAATCAGAGATAAAAACTCTTCCAATTTCTTCAATACTAATCTGACTCCGAAAGTGACGTTCAGAAAAGGAGACTCTTATTTGATGCTGGGTTCTTCATTCTCTTTCCTGAATGCTAAGAATTCCAACGATCAGATGGAACAAGTGAAAAACAATAAGACCTACTGGTTTCCACAGGCAGAATTTCAGTTTGCTGCAGCTAATGAATTTAAATTCTATGGAGGGGTAGACGGTGGTCTGAAGCTGAATACGTATGGAGATATGTTACAGACCAATCCATTTATTCTTTCTGACCAGTTTTTAAAGCCTACAGAGACGAAATATCATTTTTATGTAGGATTGAGAGGGGACATTGATGAAACACTGAAATATGACTTCTCTGCAGGGTACGGAAAAATGAGAGATATTATGTTCTTTAAGGCTAACGGTCTTTTCGATAACAATTCTGTTAATCGTTCTGCGTACAATTTCGCCAATACATTCTCTGCGGTTTATGATGACGGTAATGTAAGCGATATCAAAGGAAGTGTACAGTATTTCCCATTGGCCAACCTTATTATCGATGGAGAATTAAGGTTCACAAAGTACGATCTGAAGACTTACGACAATATTTATAACGTTCCTTTGTTCAATGCGAGCATCGGAGCTAAATATACGATGCTTGACAAGAAATTATTGCTTGGATTCAAAGGGATCTTTGCAAGTGACAGAACTACAAACTCTTATGCAATTGAAGCAGTAGGCGCTCCGAACGTAATTTATCAGTCTACGGAGAATACAAATGATAAAGTTGGCGGGTATGCTGATTTAAATCTTTCCGCAGAGTATAAAATTCACAAAAATTTCAGTATTTTCGCACTCGGAAATAATCTTCTGAGTTCAAAATACCAGACGTACAAAGGCTACAAAGTCTTAGGTGCACAGATTCTGGGAGGCGTGAAAATTACTTTCTAAAACATAAAAGGCAATGATGATAAGTAATCAGGTATTACTCATTACTTATCATTTATTACTTATCAATACGGCTGCATAGTTTAATGGATAGAACTTCGGATTTCGGCTCCGACAGTGAGGGTTCGAATCCTTCTGCGGTCACAAAGCTCCTTTTTAGGAGCTTTTTTATTATATCACCTCGAGAATAGTCTTTTCGTCTGATGAAACAGATACTTTTACAAAACCACTAAATTCATCTTCAATTGCGTTTTATATTATTAATGCTAAATCTTTCTCTTGATGTATATGTGATAAAATATCAAACTCATGAGTTATTGTTTTTAATTGTTAAGAAGCCAATATACAGACAGTTTAAACTGATCTATCTTACGGTTTCCCGTAGAGTGATAGCAATAAGTGATTTTACATACCACATCACTGGTTTGTGAAATGTTTTTTACGTATCTTTAAATTGTTCGATTTATTTTAAATTTCGGATTATATGTATTCAACCTCCTGCTGTAATGGGAGGTTTTTATTTAAAATATACCACAAAATGGCAGATTTCTTTAAACAGTGATATTATTGGCATAAGCGTTGTTAATGATAATAGAAGTTTTTAAGGTAAATTTTATTTAACACCGAATCATTTAACTTATAATTCATTTTTTACTTTCTCCTCCTGGTTCGCTTGGAGGTTTTTGTTTGTATCCTATAAAAACCAATTTTTAAAATTTATCGTATATCAAGATGCAGCTCATTTTTTTGAGTTTTCATGGTTATTAGTTTTTATCCCCGGAATTATCTGGGGATTTTTTGTGGGGGGCAAATTCTGTCTTATAAAAGATTTTAGTTTATTGTAGAAAGATTGATATGAAATATATTAATCTTTATTATCATATTTGATTAAAAATATATCTGATTTTGTAAAACGGAACGGTGAATTGTACATATGGTTCTGGAAACTTTTTTTGTATACTGCGAGAGGTTTGTGAACTATGAACTCAACGGAATTGAACCTGATAATAGGCGATGGAGAAAAGGGCGTTGTGTCATGGAAATGCGGTTGAAGTTTTATAGTAAATGATCGGTAAGAATGTAACTGATTTTTTGAGAAAATCAAACGGAATTGATGAGTCACAGTGATTCCTTATTCAGAAAGAAAATCCATTTCCAAAAAGAGAATATTTAGCAGTGACAAAATGGATATTAAAGAGTTTAAAAGATTGATTTCCGGAATGGCTGAACAACTGGCACATCAACTCCGCCAGGAAAAATCTTTATCTGCTACGGTAGTTGTGAATATCAGATATGCCAATTTTGATACAGAAACGAAATAATGTTATGTAGCCTATACATCTGCAGATCATCCATAACTTTTCATTTATATTTCACCATTTACAGAATTATGTAGTTTTAAAACTACATAGATAGGATGCAATACTACATATATGGTAATTTATTTTTACACAGTAAGCTTATTTTTTTTGTTTTCTCTGTTTTAAATTTGCACTATCAAAATGAATGAGTTTAATTCTTGAAAACAAGAGAACCATTAATTCAGTAATAAAAATGCAAATAGAAGAAAAGTAAAATATATTTAAACTCTTAAAAATAGTAACAGAAGCCATCCGTAGAACACTACATCTATCTAAAATTACACGGCCTTTATAAAGATTTTAATTCCACTTTTTTGTTTATTCTTAAACAAAGAATCTCGTTTTTTCTTATTCCATTTCAACGTAAAGGTGTGTTGATCAGTTTTGTGCTGGTATTGGCCAGGTTTAATTGGATTTACTTAACAGTCCTATATTTTTCACTTCAAAAGTTTAAACACTAAAATTAAAGCAATGAAAAAAAATTTAACAACTTTATTAACAGCAGCCCTATTGGTAGCCTCTTATGGCATTTTTGCACAGAAAGCAGGGGTAGGGATTAACACTACAGCACCTAATTCCACATTGGATGTCAATGGAAAACTAGGAAATACTGATATTGACGGACTTCAGGCACCAAGACTTACCCGCGCACAGCTTTCGGCTAAAGGAGATACTCTTTACGGAACCAATCAAAAAGGAACATTGATATACATAACAGATATTTCGGCTGGTGATAATACAGGACCCAGGCTTAATATCGACAGTATTGGGTATTACTATTTTGATGGTACAGTATGGCAAAAACTGATCTATAATAATATTTATAATGCAGATGGTACTCTTACCAATACCAGAACGGTTACTCAGGATGGAAAGGATCTGATATTCGTGAATCAACAAACTACAACCATTAATAATAGTGCCGGCGTTGGTATAGTGCAGGATTCTGGTATAGGAACAAGATCTTCAATGGGATTTTCTAATAACGGAAATTATTCTTTATTTATCTATTGTGATACCAATTCGGCAGCACAGATGCTAGCTACAGGAAAAAGTACATCCCTTTCTTTAGGAACCAGCAGTACACATGTTCCTACCGGAATAGATTTTATAACAACATCGGCTGGAGATGCTTTAGGCCAGGTACGAATGCATATTTCGCCAGCAGGGAATATTAGAGCAATTAATAATCTGGCAGTAGGGCATGGTACGGAACCTGCTTTTGGTTCAGAAAAATTAAATGTAAACGGAAGTATTAAAACTGCTACAGCTACTTATCCTGATTATGTATTTGAAGAATATTATACTGGGAAATCTTTACTGAATTCTAAATATAAATTTTTGAATATTTATGATACTGAAAAATTTATCAAAGAGAACAATCATTTACCTGGTGTAACTTCTATTAATGATTTAGCAAAAACGGAAAATGGCCTTTATTCATTTAATTTATCAGAGCTTTCAACCCAGACTCTGGAGAAGGTAGAAGAACTTTATTTGCATGTTATAAAGCAGCAAGCACAGATTGACTCTCAAAGAGGACAAATTAATGAACTAATTAACCTGACCCAACAATTACAAAAGAAAACTAAATGAAAAAAACATTTGTAACAATTGCTATAATAACTTTACTATTCTGATAGAATACAGGATATTAAAAAAAACGGAATACCTATTCCGTTTTTTTTATACCCTCAATGTTATTCCTCAGCAGGTCTTTTTTGACAAACCTAAATATTGGGCGCTTATCTAGGCTTATGTATCTTGTTTTTATCTCCTAACCTTACCAGATCAACGGTGTTTTTAATATTCAGTTTTTTATAAATTCTCGATTTGTAAGTGCTTACAGTAGAAAGATGAAGATTTAACTCATTCGATATTTCAATATTTCCATAACCTTTAGCCAGCAGATCAAATATTTCCTTTTCTCTTTCGGATAAAGTTTCCAGTGGATTAATGGGAGTATCTTTTTTAGCTGATAAAACCAGCTTTTTTACAATATCCTGAGAGTAATACGTTCCCGTTTCAAATATTTGCTGAACTGCCTCAAGGATATTGTTTTCATCCGATAGTTTATTAATATATCCATCAGCTCCCTCAATGATATACTGTACAGCAATATCATCGTCATATACTGAAAAAACAAGGATTTTGAGATTGGGTTGTATTATTTTTATTTCATCAATCATATTCAAATATTTGCTTTCCGGCATATTGATATCTAAGATGAGCAGGTCAAACAACTCTGCGCATAGTTTTTCTGTGAGTTCAGTATAGGATTCTGCACAGGAAATTGTTACATCTTTGTAGTGAGATTCAAGAATTAGGGTAGTACCTAATCTTACCACGAAGTGATCATCTGCAATAATAATTTTTCTAGTCATTTTTTGTTTTTTAATTTAATTCATATTATCGTTCCGTTGGGTGTATTATTTTTAAATTCAATTTTACCATTGATCCTCATGAGAAGCTGTAGAATAATAGGCAGTCCTAAACTGTGTTTTTGTAAAATAAGTTTTTCATAATAGGTCATTTGTTCTTTGTTTATTCATTTCCGTGTATCTTTTAGCTTCAGAAAAAATTCCTGCTATCTTCAATAGTAGAAAGTTCTATGATTCCATTAGTGGTGTTTTTAACTACATTATCTATGAGATTATGGATAGTAACAGCAATCACATTTTGATTGTTTTTTGTGCGAGTTGGATCTTTAATATTGTTGATAATAAGAGGATTTTGCTCTTTAGCTGTAACCTTAGAAAAAGCTTTTTTAGCTTTTATTACCTCATAAATGTTATAAATTTCAGCGTATTCCTTTAGTGGTTTCATAAAATTGTAAAAATCTACAGAAGATGTGTAGAAACTTTCGAAATATTTCTTTTGTATGCAATGATCATGTTCGTCAGTTTCATAGAGCTTTTGTGCTGTAATGGATAATTTTATGGGAGTAATAGTAATAATATCATGACATATTGTCTCCAATATTTTTTTCTGCCGCAAACTCTCTTTTCGGAACTGTTCCTTGGTATATTCATGTTTTGAAAATGTTTTTGATAGTTTCCGGCTTCTTATTGCAATAATTTCTTCAAGTTCCTTTATGTGGACTATTTTTTTATCAAAATAAATGAAGACGTCTTTATGATCTGTTTTTTCCTGAGTTCCATTTTCTACAAATAATCCATACAACTTGATTTCATGTAATGCTGTTTTTGTGCAATTGTTCTGATGATTTACAGTGCTTACATTTCTTTTGCTAAGTAAAACAATGGTTTCAGTATAAGCCGTAAAATCATAAATAGAATCTTTTTCAATATTTCCAAAAAATGCAGAAAACCTCTTATTTTTAAGCTTAAAATGATTATAGGTTACAAAATTATTTCCATCATGACGTACTAAGCCGCTTTCCGTACTCAGCCATATAAATCCGTATTTATCTTTAATGATATCTTTTACACTATTCTTGGGAAGTCCATTATCTGTGTCATACCATACAGAAGCTGCTTCTTGGCTATAGCAAAGTTGTATCCATAATAGGAATAGCAATATGAATGCTTTAAAAGACATTGGTATAAATTAAAGTAGTTGATGCATTTGTGTTTACTCTGTTCAATTAATATAAATGTAGTAAAAATTATTCATTGTTTAAAGAATTAAATGACATTTATAAACTACATGCGGTTAGATTAAAAATGACAACGTTAGTAATGTATCTTTACAGTAATTATTTTATGTTTTGTCAATGTTATCAGATATTTGCAGTATAAAATTATTACTTTCTTTTAGTGATTTAAGTTTATCATTTATTCATGTAATCTAGAGTAAAATTTTAATTTTATTTCACTTATTTGTGATTTTAATTCGCTTGTTTAATTAAAACAGCAAGTTTATATGATTAAATTTTGGGTTAGAATAAATTGATCCTAAATAAAGAAAAGATGAACAGTAAGTATATATGTATGAAGAAGAATGGGTATGATTAAGATCGCAAAAAGCACACACTACATATACCAGACTGTATTTTTTGCACAAACCGGAAGTATAGGGATCAATATAATATTATTTCTAAAAACATTCCGTATAAACAGACAGTCACCTGTTAGAGATCTGCCGATTATTGCTGCTAAACTTCTAGAGTTGCTGCCATAAATGCAGAAAAGTTTAAACCCGTTGATCCAAACGATTTTATTGTAAACAAATTTGATAGTGTAGAATTGTTATATGGACTAGAAAATTTGCATCAGGACAAAATCTTACCAACCCGGTTTTATGTAAAATTGAAGGGTACAGTCCAAAGGATATAGTTATTAGATGAATTAAGATTTTTAATTACAGTTTCGAATTCGTAGCATGACACTTTCCGCCATTTGGTTTTAAAAATATACAGATAGGATATAAATAAGAATAGAAAATTTTAATAATTGAATGTTAATGAAAATAAATAATAAAAAAAGAGTAAGTCAATATATGATTTCTCAGTTAATTATATTGGCGTTGCTTTTATTGACTATTACTATTCACATGTATTTGGGGTACAATTCAGTTTTAGTAATTTTATTCGTAATAGCATTACTTGTATATGGACGGTTAAAAAACCAGTTTATATTCGAATATGAGAATTCAGGACAGGTGATTTCCATTAAAAGTTATCAATGGTTTTCAGGTGGGAAAAAATATCAGGTCTTTGAAATGCCACAAAAAAAAATTGTAAGGATAGAAATAAAGGAAAGGACTTTTCGTAAATATTTAATAATTCTTTTTTCAAATTCTTCAGGCAGGATATTAAGAAGAAATATTGATATTACTTTTTGTAGTGAGAATGAAACTCAGCAGCTTTTAGGAGATATATCCAACAATTTAGTAAAAGAAAAATCAGGAACTTATTTCTTATAAAAGTAAAAGATTTTGCTTTTTGAATACAGATAAATTTTAAAAGCGGAAAATTTCAAAGATATTCATATTGGTGATTTGGTATATGAGAATGTAAATGAACAAGATATTGATATGAGCAGAATTTGTAGATTATTACATTCAACAGAAAATGAGATGCTGGAAATGTATTCTATGATATCATTGGATGTGGATATACTTCTAAAATGATCAAAACTATTGAGATATGATTTTTTTTCTCTATCCCACCCATTTTATCCTGTACCCTCCGGTCGCCAGACACAATAAAAATGAAGGGAGGTCAAAACTACCTCAGTTCCGGAAAAGTTTATATACAAAGGAAATGATAGACTATATACTGAAGCTCTTGAAAGATAAAAAGAAGACTCCTGTAGAAATCATGGATCATTACAGGATTCCCAAATCAACATTGAATAAATGGAAAAGCAAGAACAGATAATAAATACAGGACCTGATTATAAAAGGATTTATCACGATTTTATAGAGTCTAAATGCCCGGATAAATTGAAATATGTAAAGCGATATCTATCAAAAGAAATAATGTCTTTATCTGATATTTTGAAAGTTAATAATATTATATTTTATGATAGATTATCTGAAAATCAAAAATTCAAATCCTATGATAAACAAACTATTTTTGAAATTCTTGATTATCAAAAGAGGTATAAATTAAGTAATAGTCAGTTAGCCAGACATTTTAAATTAAGCAGAAATACCATTGCAAAGTGGAAGCGTATATTTTAAACGAATTATATTAACGGTAGATTTACCTTGTTTTTATCTAAGTTTTAAACAGTATCTCCAGCAATATTTATTATTAATTTCCACGGCATAAAAAAATTAATAGCTTTAGTACTCTTATTTACAGACATTAAATTTACAGGTAATATGTTTGACTTCAAACATTCCTTTTTTAAAACTTAATAAGATTAATGATTAAATATTACATAAAAATTGTAGCGATTCCTAAAAATTGAAAATGCAAAACTTAGAATGAAATTTTTGATTTAAAGTTTTGGTAGTGTTTCACTAACTGTGTAAGTTAAAAAGTTATTCTGGAAAATTTTGAGCCCTCATAGCTCAAAAAATTTTACGGAAATAACTTTTTA
>NZ_FTMT01000010.1:0-158311 GCF_900156015.1 Chryseobacterium sp. RU33C
CCTACAGATGATGCCGTCATGAAATCAGTGTATCTCGCTTTAAAAGAAGCTACTAAAAAATGGACAATGCCAATTCAAAATTGGGGTATTGTTCTCAACCAATTTATGCTTATTTTTGAAGAAAGGCTCAGATTATAAAATCCAAGCCCTGACTTTTTAACTTACACACTTTGTGGGATAGTGTCCTTTAATCAAAAATCAATCACATGGATTTTATAAATTAAATATCCAAACCCCACCTATCAGGACAAGGATTTCCTGAAGTAGAATCTTAAATTTCAGATTTTGAACTATTAAATAATAAAAGCAAGACTTCATGTAAGTCCTGCTTTTGTTTTATGATCTGTTCCTGAAAATTATTCAGGTTTATAAGAATCTTTCAAAGTTACTGTTCGGTTAAATACCAATGTATCATCTGTAGAATCCTGATCTTTTGTAAAATATCCGATTCTCTGGAACTGTAATGGTTCTCCCACAGCAACGTCTTTCAAGCCTGGCTCAGCAAATCCTTTTACCGTTGTTACAGACTCAGGGTTGATGAAGTTTAAGAAATCTACATCTTTTTCCGCATCAGGCTGTTCCACTGTAAACAGTTGGTTGTAGATTCTTACTTCTACAGGAATAGCATGTTTTGCAGATACCCAGTGTAAAGTTCCTTTTACTTTTCTTAAACTTTCCTCTGTTCCGCTTCCCGATTTACTCTTCTCATCATAAGTAGCATAGATGGTTGTTATCTCACCATTTTCGTCCTTCTCTACTCTTTCAGCTTTGATGATATAGGCAGATTTCAAACGAACTTCTCCACCCAGTTTAAGTCTGAAGAATTTATTGTTAGCTTCTTCTTTGAAGTCTTCACGTTCAATATAGATTTCTCTTGAGAATGGTACTTCTCTTGTTCCTGCATTTTCCTGTTCAGGATTATTCTCAGTTTCCAACCATTCTTCTTTGTCTTCCGGATAGTTTTCGATCACCAATTTCACGGGATCTACAACTGCCATCACACGCTTGGCAACCTTATTCAGGTCTTCACGCACGCAGAAATCAAGCAACTGAATTTCGATAAGGTTTTCTCTTTTTGCTACTCCTACTTTCTCAATAAAGTTTCTGATAGAAGCAGGAGTAAATCCTTTTCTTCTCATCCCTGAAATGGTAGGCATTCTAGGATCATCCCATCCGGTTACAACCCCTTCAGCTACCAGTCTCTGAAGCTTTCTTTTGGAAGTAATCATATAGGAAACATTCATCCTTGCAAATTCTCTCTGCTTGTTTTTAACTCTTCCTTCTTCGTAAACCTGATCTAAATACCAGTTGTACAAAGGTCTGTGGTTTTCAAACTCCAAAGAACATAATGAATGCGAAATTTGTTCGATATAATCAGATTCACCATGAGCCCAGTCGTACATTGGATAAATTTTCCAGGCTGTACCTGTTCTGTGGTGAGGCTTATTCAAAATTCTGTACATCACAGGGTCACGCATATTCATATTGGGCGAAACCATGTCGATTTTTGCACGAAGAGACATTGAACCACTTTCAAATTCTCCGTTTTTCATCCTTTCGAATAAATCCAACGATTCCTCCACAGGACGGTTTCTGTATGGAGATTCAATTCCCGGTTCTGCGGGGTTCTTTCTTTGCTCAGTAATCACTTCAGACGGCTGCTCATCTACGTAAGCTTTTCCTTCTTTAATTAACTGAACTGCCCAATCGTAAAGCTGCTGGAAGTAATCGGATGCGTACAAAACTTTATCCCATTTGAAACCTAACCATTCAACGTCTTTCATGATAGAATCTACGAATTCCTGTTCTTCTTTTTCAGGATTCGTATCGTCAAAACGAAGGTTTACGGGAGCATTGTATTTTTCACCAAGACCGAAGTTGATGCAGATAGCTTTTGTATGCCCTACATGCAGATATCCATTCGGTTCAGGTGGAAAACGGAAACGGATCTGATCTCTTTTCAGACCGTTTGCCAAATCATCTTCTATAATTTGCTCAATAAAATTGAGTGATTTTTTTTCTTCTTCCATTAAAGTAGCTTTTATTTTTTAGCAAAAAAAGTTTCACAAAGTTACGGAAAAATAAGCTTTTGTAAAAGTGATAATTTAAAAGCCTCATTGATTGTAATTCAATACTTTTCACTAACTTGGGAAAGCTAATACCATTTTAACCCATTACCCCTTATGGCCGTTTATATCTTAAGCAACCGGAAAATTATCCGGCATAAAGGCGAAAAAGCAGACTCTTTTTCCAATGAAGAATACTCAATTCCTAATTTCAGAATCGCTAAATGTGATTTTGACAATTATAAAGAACCAAGCGCTCAGGCCAAAAAGAAGAAAGATTACACCAACAGAAATATTTTAAATTACCAACTTTTTTCTGAACCCGAAAAACCTGGTTATGAGGAAGTTTTAGACGTTCTGTTGAGTGAAAAAGGAATTAAAAAATCCGCTCTTACAGCCAATAATCTTGGCGGAACCCAAAGGATGTTTTATGAACTGTACAAAAACATGTCTTCTACCAAAGACAGAAGTGATGTAATGATATTCATCCATGGTTATTTGTATGATTTTGATGATGAATTAAAGGCTATCCTTGATCTTAAGAAAATATTCATTGATAATCCCGCGTCTCCTGTAGAGCATATCTTATTTGTGAGCTGGCCGGCCTCCGGCAGTATCATCCCATTGAGCTATTTTGATGATAAGGCTTCCAGTATCAATTCCGGAACATCTCTGATGAGAATGTTTTATTTCTATACTCAATTTTTAAAAGATATTTTTTCCAACCGGAATCTTACTCCCTGCAATCAAAGAATACATTTAATGGCACACTCTATGGGAAACAGAGTGCTTCAAAGCATGTTATACAGCCTTAAAAGGGAAAATATCCTTCGTGTCATTGACCAGGTTGTACTGCTGAATGCTGATGTGAGCTATAAAGTATTTGAAGATTCAGAGGACTCATTTAATAAACTTCCTTTATTGGCCAACAGGATTTCTATTTACTTGAACAGACAGGATATTATTCTGGGGGCTTCTCAGTTTACAAAAAACATTCTCACCCCAAGACTTGGCAAAAACGGTCCCAGCGGAATTGATCAGTATAAAGATATTGTGTCTGTTATTGATTGTACCTTCGTAAAAGATGATCTTCTGGACAGCTTTAAATATGAAGTGGGAAACCATTGGGGATATCTTTCAAGCTCGCAGGTACAAAATGATATCTTCCAGAATTTATACGGAATTGACAGAAATCTTATCACCAGCAGAACAAAAGATAACGAAAATATTTTCACAATTATTTCTTAACAAATAATTAGAAGAATTCTTAAAAATAAACCCTATGTTAAAATCAGCTCTCAATTACAGTATGGCACAGAGATTGCTAATTCATACATTAGGGAAATATAATTTTTTATTATGGGACAGATTAAAAAAAGGGTTTCTTTTATATTAAATTATTTAAAGAAAGCCATCTTTGTAAAAGATGTGATTTAATTGAGTAAGAACCTTTAAATCAAAAAAATATCCGAACCACAACTACCAGGTCTCCCCTACAGACCGGATAAAAAAAATTTATATATTCTGAACAGGAAGGGATTGCCATGCTAAAAGAATGCAACCAACCAAACTCATATTCAAAACTATTCAAACATTTCAGAGGAATTGTTAAATGTTACTAAATAATTCTCCACATATTGTATAATTAAAAAAAGTTATCGACATTTACTTAACAATCAAATAAAATTATTATCACGAAAAAAGAGGGAGAATTAAAAACCATCAAAGGAGGAAGACCGCCTCTTGGGTGTAACAGCTGGAATCCGTCTGTAATGTGCTGCAGATCATGGCAGCCGGATTATTGTGGGCAGACGACCTGTCCAGATTCACCTGCACCGTTATGTTAATTACTTTTGTTATATTTGAACCATAGCAGCTCATTTCTGAGCTCCAGATCAGATTCAAAATTATTGACAAATAAAGCTCCAGTGCCTAAACCTTGAGGCATTGGATTTTTTTTGGTAAATGTATACTGAGCAATGGCATTCAAGCCGATATTACTCTCCAGAGCTGAGGTAATCCACCAGCCTGTATTCTGATTTTCAGCCAGGGAAATCCACTCATCAGATCCTGAAAAGCCTCCTACCAGGGCAGGTTTTAAAATAATATATTGAGGCTTAATTTTTTCTAAAAGCTGTCTCTTTTTTTCAGGATCAGTAATTCCGATCAGTTCTTCATCCAATGCAATCGGAATAGGCGTTTTTGTACATAACTCTGCCATATCATCCCAATTTCCGGCTTTGACAGGCTGCTCAATGGAGTGGATATGAAGATCGGCAAGCTGATGTAAAATAATTAACGCTTCCTCTTTACTGAATCCTCCGTTAGCATCCACACGAAGTTCCAGCTGATCTTTGGAGAACTTTTCTCTTAGTTTCTGAAGAATAACATGCTCAGATTTCCAATCAACACCAATTTTTAATTTAATGCAATGAAATCCTTTATCCAGCTTCTCCTGAATCTGTTCTTCCATAAATCCCGCATCGCCCATCCATATCAGGCCGTTAATGGTAATGGCAGATTTTCCTTCGGTAAATTCACTTGGAAAATAAAGACTGCCACCATATTTCAAATTCTGAATGGCCTGCTCATAACCAAACCAGATCGAAGGAAACTCTTTCAGTTCCTTCTTCAAAAAAACACTGTCCTGATTGATATTTTCACAAAGCCATTTCAGTTTTTCTTCATAATCAGGCCTGTCATCAAAACTCAGTCCTCTGAAAACAGCACATTCCCCTACTCCTTTTCTTCCTTCTTCGGAAATAGTCAGAATAAAGGTCTCTTTATCAAGCAAAACGCCTCGAGATGTTCCACTCGGGCGTTTAAATTGTAATAAATATTGTAAATACGTTGCTTCCATTTACTTCACGCTGTCAATACGCATAAATTCTTCAGCTTTTTCTACCATTTCAATACTTCCACAGAAGAAAGGAATTCTCTGGTGAAGTTCTGTAGGTTCTACTTCAAGAATTCTTCTGAATCCGTCTGTTGCTTTTCCTCCTGCCTGCTCTGCAAGGAATGCCATTGGATTACATTCGTATAAAAGTCTTAATTTACCATTGGGAGCCTGTGAATAAGATGGATAAATATAAATTCCTCCTTTCAGCATATTTCTGTGGAAGTCTGCAACCAAAGAACCAATATATCTTGAAGTATAAGGACGGTCACCTTCTTCCATCTGGCAGTATTTAAGATAATTTTTTACTCCCTGCGGAAATTTGATATAGTTTCCTTCATTGATAGAATAGATTTTACCTGTTTTTGGGAAAGTCATGTTAGGATGAGAAAGATAATACGTTCCTAAAGATGGATCTAATGTAAATCCGTTTACTCCGTTACCAGTTGTGTAAACAATCATGGTAGATGAACCGTAAATAACATATCCCGCAGCAATCTGATTGACACCTTTTTGTAAAAAGTCTTCAAGCTGCACAGGCGTTCCCGGTTCTGTAACTCTTCTGTAGATGGAGAAAATAGTTCCTACGGAAACATTGACATCAATATTGGAAGATCCATCCAAAGGATCAATTAATACCACATATTTGCTTAAATGTCCGTTTTCACCACATTTAATATCAATAAAATCATCATTTTCCTCAGAAGCAATACCACAAACAACCTCTCTCTGAGATAAAGCCGTAATAAAAATTTCATTAGCGATCACATCCAATTTCTGCTGCTCTTCCCCTTGAACGTTCTGGTTTCCTGCAGCTCCTGTTATATCTACAATTCCGGCTTTATTTACTTCTCTGTTTACCACTTTCGAAGCCAATCTTATTGCACTTAGAAGACGAGAAAATTCACCTGTAGAATACTGAAAATCGTCCTGTTTATCTATAAGAAATTCTCCTAAAGTCTGTAATGGTTGATTTGACATATTTTTCTTTTTACGTTTTGCCCAAATTTCGGAAAATTTATCGCATTAAGAAAATTTAATTAAAAAAGAGATTAACTACTGTATTTCAGGGAGATACAAGCAAAACACAACGTAATATCAGGGTTTTATTGAAAATATGACCTCCAAATTTGCTGCTTAATGTCTGTAAAAAATTCAGATTATTTCATGAATTGTTGATTTTAAGGAAATCTTAATTCTATCTCCGCACATGGCTATTTCATATCTCGTTGTAAATTTATAATTTTGACGTCCGTAAAAAACTCATGTAATTTTTTATCTAACAATTTTATTTTTAACAATTTAATGAAAATTTTCAAGTTTGGTGGAGCATCAGTAAAAGATGCCGACAGTGTAAAAAACGTGTCCATGGTTCTAAAAAGCCAGGGATTTGCCAAATGCTTGCTGGTAATTTCAGCAATGGGTAAAACGACCAATGAGTTGGAAAAAGTTGTAGAACTTTATTTCAAAAAAGATAACTATCAAACTGAGATTGAAAAGATAAAACGAAAACACATTGAGATTGCGGAAGGACTTTTTCCTGAAAATCATGCTGTTTTTACTGAAATCAAAGTCTTTTTTGATGATATTGATTCTTTTTTAAGAAGAAATAAATCGCCAAACTACAACTTCGTATACGATCAGGTGGTAAGCTGCGGCGAAATGATCTCAACAAAAATAGTGAGTGAATACCTGAATGAAATTCAGTTTACAAATCAATGGCTGGATGCCAGAGATTATATAAAAACCGATAATTCTTACAGAGAAGGTACGGTAGACTGGAAAAAAACGGAAGAATTTATTTCTCATCTTAATCCTGAAATATGCTATGTAACTCAGGGATTTATTGGTTCAGACGACAACAATTTTACGGTAACCTTAGGAAGAGAAGGTTCTGACTACTCTGCTGCTATTTTTGCTTACTGCTTAAATGCTGAAGCAATGACAATCTGGAAAGATGTACCGGGAGTAATGACCGGAGATCCGAGAAAGTTTAGTGATGTAACTCTTCTTTCCAATATTTCTTATGAGGAAGCTATTGAAATGGCTTACTATGGTGCAAGTGTTATTCACCCGAAAACCCTGCAGCCACTACAGCAAAAAAACATTCCTTTTTATGTAAAATCTTTCGTAGATCCTACCAAAGAAGGAACAAAAGTAGGTGCTTCCGACAAAAATCAACAGGAAGAATCTTATATTCTAAAAGAAAACCAGGATCTTTTGAAAATCTCTACCAGAGACTTCTCTTTTATTGCAGAAGATCATATGAGCCTGATTTTCGGATATTTATCCAAATATAAGATCAGAGTTTCCCTGATGCAGAATTCTGCGATCTCTCTGGCACTGTGCCTTGAGGATAAATTTAATCATATTGATGAGCTTAACGACGAGCTTCAAAAAATTTTTAAAACCGAAGCAATTAAAAATGTATCTTTATTCACAGTAAGAAATGCGAAGAAGGATCACATTGATAAATTTTACCATGAAAAAAATGTATTATTGGAACAAATCTCCAAGAATACGCTTCAAATGGTAACACAATAATATTAATTGCGACTAAACACACATGAGTTTAATTTCGAAAAACGATCTGATCAAAGCTTCCGGCTTAAATAAAATTGGGTTTCTCAAGAACCCGGTAGCATCTGCTGTGATGAGCATTGCTAAAATAAACGAAGTAAATAAATTATACGACAAACTAAAAGACAAGGAAGGCAAAGACTTTTTCGACTCATTTGTGAGAGAAAGAAACCTAAGCTATGTAGCTTTTGAAGAAGATCTGGCAAAGATTCCGAAAACGGGGCCATTTATTCTGGTTTCCAATCATCCGCTGGGTGCTATTGACGGAATCCTGATGTGCAAGGTTCTCACAGAGGTTCGTCCGGATTTCAAGGTAATGGGTAATTTCCTTTTGGAGAAGATCAAACCGATGGAACCTTATGTGATCGCTGTAAATCCTTTTGAAAACAGAAAAGAAGCTTACAGCAGTTCTTCGGGAATGCGTGAAACACTCAAGCATTTGCAAAACGGAGGCTGTGTAGGTATTTTCCCGGCAGGAGAAGTTTCCAACAAGAATAATCCTTACGGAGAAATTTTAGATAAGGAATGGGAAAAAACGGCACTTAAGCTGATCAGAATGGCTAAAGTGCCGGTAGTTCCTATGTATTTCCATGCCAAGAACAGCAGACTTTTTTATCAGGTGGCTAAGCTTCACCCGAATTTACAGACACTGATGCTTCCTGCGGAAATGATGAATGACAGGGAAAAACCTATCAGAATCAGGATCGGGCGTCCTATTACTGTGAAGGCAATGGATGATATGGAAACAATTGAGGAATTGGGAGAGTTTCTGAAACGTAAGGTTTATATGATGAAATCTTATTATGAAAAAAGAAAATCTCTTGCTCAAAGTATCAATCTTCAGAATTTATCTGTAAAATTTCCTTTATTGAAGGAAGAAAATATTGTTCAGAATATCATTGATGAAACGCCTCTCGAAGATATCATTAAAGATGTCGACAAATTAAGAGGAACTGATAAAATGCTTTTCAGTAATGGGAATTATGAGATCTATTTCACGACTTACGAGGAAATTCCATCTATTATGAGGGAAATCGGACGCCAGAGAGAGCTTACGTTCCGTGCGGTAGGTGAAGGAAGTAATCTTCCGTTTGACCTTGATGAGTATGACAAGCATTACCACCACCTTTTCCTATGGGATAACGGTGAGAAAAAACTGGCTGGTGCTTACAGAATGGCATTGGGTAGAGAAGTGATGAAAAAATATGGTGTCAAAGGCTTTTATACAAGCTCTTTGTTTGAGTTTGAGCAGGACATCCACCCTTTCTTTAAAAAGGTGATTGAAATGGGACGTGCCTACATCTGCCAGGAATATCAGCAGAAACCGCTTCCACTCTTCCTTTTATGGAGAGGGATTGTGCATGTATGTCTGAGAAATTCTGATCATAAATTTCTTATGGGTGGTGTAAGTATCTCTAATAAGTTCTCTGAGTTCTCAAAATCGCTGATGATTGAGTTTATGCGTTCTAATTATTTTGATTCTGCAGTAGCTCAATATATCACTCCGAGAAACGAATACAAGGTAAAGCTTCGCGACAGGGATAAAAACATTTTCTTTGAGGAAATGGAATCTGACCTGAATAAGCTGGACAAGATTATTGATGATCTTGAACCTGAATTGAGACTTCCTGTTCTGATCAAAAAATACATTAAACAAAATGCCAAAGTAATTGCTTTTAACGTTGATCCTAACTTCAATGATGCGATTGACGGATTGATGTATATCAGAATCAGTGATCTTCCGGAAAACACGATCAAACCGGTATTGGAAGAGATGAGTGAGCAGATCAGAAAAGAACAGGAAAATAATCCGGCTGATAATCAGTAGGTTTTTAACTTTACGCAAAAAAAGTATGATGAATACTTGCTTTGTATACTAAAACTTACTACTTTTGCATCACTTTAAAACAACGAAGTAAGTCAAACAAAAATATAATGGTTTCTTAGCTCAGTTGGTAGAGCAATGGATTGAAAATCCATGTGTCCCTGGTTCGATTCCTGGAGAAACCACTTTAAAACCTCTGATTAGTCAGAGGTTTTTTTGTATTTTTGCGTATACCAGGGATCAGGAATGATATGGATTATGGGATATATAATTTCATTTTGTAATACCTTAATAGATAATCATAAATAACCATCTCAAACAAACGCTGATTAGAAACAAACAACCGGTTGATATTCATGTGAAAAATACTACTGAAAAAGCTTTGCAATGATATTCCTAAAGATTGATTTTTATGGTGGTCAATAATATTCCGCAACGCTAAATTACTCTCTTCAATATTAGACATAATCACATTCCGCTCTTCCAAAAAATCTACCGACCTAGTAAAATCTAAATATTTTGGTTTAAACTCCCGATATTTTTTATCCAATTGAGAATTTAATTTTTTATCAGCATTAAATTCCTGTTTAAAAGCTGTATTAAAATCTTTGATCCAATCTAGTTTCTCCTGAACTGAAAGGTTTAGCTTATTCAACATTTCATCAATATAGAAAAGAGAAACAATAATTTTTTCTTCATCATCATAGTGCAGACATTGAAAAGTAAATTCACTGTTTTTGCAAAATAAGGTTTCAGCATCTTCAATGGTATTTTCCCCGTAACGTTCAATTTCTCTATTATAAGTATCAAATATAATGTTTGAAATTTCTCCACTTTCTACAGATTCATATAGGGCTTCATTTATTTTGTCAATAATCTTATTAGAGTTATCAATACTATTTAATTCAAACCTTATTCTTAAATGTGGTTTCGGATCATTATAACGGATAAAAAACCATTTTGAAATAAAATCATTTTCCTGAAAGTATTCTACCAAAGGCTGTGCTGCTTCCTCCAAAATAAGATCTGCTGTTTTCACCCCTGTATAGATTTTCAGATACAGCCATTCAGTTCCCGGAACAAATTTTCTTTTTATCACAACAGTTATTTATTTTTGTGCATGGGGAAAATGAATTCTCTTTTAAATTCATCATTTTCGTTATATAAAAATTCTTCTATAATGATTGACTTTTCACTTTTTACAGCCTGAATAAAAAGCTTTGCCATATCGTAATTCTCCAGATTGATGGTTAAAGTATTATCAAACTTTACCCATTGAATCCACACAGGAGTTTTTCTTTTGCTTCTCCAATTTCTTAGTTTCAGCAAGAAATCTTCTTTATCTGAATTTAATACATCCAAAGAAGAAATATCTTTTTCAGTAATTTTCCATCTGGCTTTTGAAAGAATAATATTATCATATTCTACTCTTGGCAGAAATGTATAAATATGCTCTAATCCACCCCAGCTGAAATAAAGCCCGGATCTGGTATTTTGAGAATACAGATCAGATAAAAAATGATAGACAGGAAGAGTATTTGTATAGTAATTGTGAGCGTTTGTTAAATAAGGAATGATCTTCTTGTTCAATTTCTTTGACCGTAAAACAATTTCATCATTTTTTAAGGAAATATACAAATCCTCAACTTGTATTTGATTTTCTGCAGGCAAAAGCGACTGGGCTAAATAAGGAATTTCATATTGCCTTAAAGTTGGTCTTCTGATTACATTTCCTATTCTTGCTTCTGGTAAATGGATAATTTCTGCCAAAATCACATCAGGATTCAGCTCTTGTTCTTTTTGAGTAATCTTTTTTGTGAGACTCTGAACTTGTGATTTTTCTGAAGAAAATCGCCCCAGAAGATCAGCTGCACTACTTCCGGTACTATTTTTTAATAATAATTTTTCCTGGCTGTTATCAGAAATTATCTCTGTCATTATGGAAATGGTATCCGGCAAATTGTCCCATTTCTCTTCAAAATCTTTGAAATCTTCATCAGATAATGTAATACTATATTGATTATCAGATAAAGCTTCCTGCACCTTTTCATTAAGGATCTGATGAACCGGAGTAAGCTCAATATTCTTGTTTTGATTTTTTTGTAAAACCGGAAAAATCAGATCTTCCAAATAAGGATGAATACCTTTTGAAGAAATATTTTGTTTGTAACCAATACCTATTTCATTGTCCAGAACATACAGCAATGGCAACTCCTGCGTTTCAAATCTTTCACTAAAGGCTCTTTTAAATTTTGAAAATTCATTTTCCCTTTGACTCAAGGTGATTTTATTCAAGATTCTTATTCCCTTTTTTAATTGTCTTTTCCATTCAAAGGGCAAATAAGATAATGCTTTATTATAAACATCAGTCTGGAAGAGATACTTTGGCTCATATTCTATTGCAAAGTATTTTATTAATTCTTCTATTTCAGCATACCTGGCGATTGGATTATTAATGTTCTGGTCTAATTCATTCAATTTATTTTTTATCGAAATTAAAATCTCAGCTTCTTTTTTTATTTCCCTTCTCTCTAAAATAGTAATGATAGTATCCAAAAAATCGTTTCCAGAAACATTAGGTTCCAATTCGCTTACCAATACCTGATTATTGATGAGTTCTTCTACAAATTCCAGGGCCTCGTCTTGTATGATTTTTTCATCAATCAAAATTTCCGCAATTTGCCGTATCGTTTTTCCTTCTTTTGAAAAATTTAATATCTGCTGTAATTCCTCAGAAAGTGGGGCCGAAGAAATAATATACTCCCTTTTTCCTTCGCTGTACTGGTATTCTATATAGCGGATCCTGCTTCCTACTTTATAAATACTGTTATTAGGAAAAAACAAAAGCTTGTTTCTTATTTCCGGTAGCTGCACAAAATGTTGAGCTAAAGAAACAAGAAAGTGCATATCCAATTTGGTATCTCTAATTTTTTCTGAAATTGGAATTGTCATCATGAGCTTGTCGAAGAATCCCAACCCAACCGATGAAAATAAGCCGAATGGAGTACATCGCGTACTTATTCGGCTATAATATTTTAACAGGGTTTGTTTTAGCTTTTGATTTTCTTTTTCTGAATTAATCCATTTAGCCAGCTCATCATGTAAATCTGGCGAGGCTAAATAAACAGCTTCCTGAAATAAGGGATTGATACAGATTTCCTTCAGTTCTGCATCTGTAATTTCATCTTTGCTACTTATTGTCTGTTGAAAGTTTTTGCGTGAAAATAAAGGAGTACGCACTACATATTCATCAAAAAATTGATATGGAAAACGTGACATTTATTTTTTTGTGTTTTCTTTTAGTTGGTAATCTGGATGTCCTAGTTGCCAGAATGCAAAAGCAAAAATATCCGAAAGATTTGAATGCCCATGGGCTACAGTTGTATCATTTCCATGACCTCCCTCATAATCTATTTGAAGTAATACAGGATTTTTTGAAGTATTATTCGACTGTAGTTTAGCAGCAAATTTTGCAGGCTCCCAAACCGGAACTCTAGGATCATTTATCCCTCCGGTTATTAATGTTGCAGGATATTTCACTCCTCTTTTGATATGGTAATAAGCATCCATTTCCAGTAAAGCCTTAAACTCTTTAGGATCTTTTAATGTTCCATATTCATCTACATTGCTACCAATAGTAAGCACATCCCTTAATGTATTGGTTGTTGGCACTTCCAGAATTACAGCTTTAAATAAATCAGGTCTTTCTGTCATGGCCCGTCCTACTGTAATTCCTCCTGCACTGGCGCCCCAAATGGCCACTTTATCTTTTGAGGTATACTTTTCATTAATTAAATATTCTGTACAATCAATTAAATCTCTCCAGGTATTGGGTTTTGTTTCTTTATACCCTCCTAAGCGCCATTTTTCTCCTTTTTCTCCTCCTCCTCGCACATGAGCAATAGCCATTACTCCTCCCTGATTTACCCATAATAAATAGGTTCGGGCAAAGAACGGGCTCTGAGAATATCCGTAAGCACCATATGAATCAATTAGAACCGGATTATTACTATCTAATATAATATTTTTATTGTATATGAGAGATAATGGTATTTCTTCACCGTCCCTTGCTTTTATAGTGATTTCCTTAACTAATATATCTTTAAACTCAGGATAATCTGTGATAGGAGACAAATTTTCAGGAGAAAAAGAATTTGTTTTTATATCATATTTAAAGCGCTGCTCTTCATTCGCCCAACCGGAACAACTTACCCAAATGTCTGAAAAATCTTTTCCTTTTGCTTGCAAACTGATGCTTCCTGAGGAGAAAGGTAGTTTGAGAGGAATACTTTTTCCCTCTTTATATAAGTATAATTTTGCTTCAACTCCGTTTTTTGTAGTTGTGTAATAAATACCATCTTTAGTGAATCTATATTGTCCTATCACCTCATCATTTCTTTCTGGAATAAGAATTTCAGGATTTTTATAATTTGGAGCTATTATATTAGTTTTACAAAGTGTGTAATTTTGAGCGTTATACTGAGATAAAAAATACAAATCATTATCTACCAGCTTTAAAGATCTAACTTTATCTTCTTTCGTATAAAGAGTTTTCCACGTTTTTTTATTTTCTAATAAATCTTGTTTAGGAATTATAAATGTTTGTCTGTAATAATTATTATCAAGTAACATTCCTACGTAATATTTATCATTAGAATCTAAAATAATAGGGGATCTTTTTTCATCTATTTTTAGCTCAGGATTATTTTTAGCAGAAAAAATATCTGTCAATTCTTTTGGATTTGTCCCTATTTTGTATAAAATAGCTTGTGTGTGTTTATAGAAATCCTGAGATTTGGAATCTTTGATTGGAAAATACGTATAGAAAAATCCTGAATTATCATTCAACCACTTTATTCCTCCTACATTTGCGGGCATTGTATTAGTAATTACTTCAGTATGAATATATCTGTTTTTTACATCCATAATAATAACCTCTGCAAGCTCCTTCCCTTTTTCGGCCATTGCAATAGCTACCTTACTTCCAATTAAGTCAGGGCTAATGTGGTTAATTACAAACTCATGATTCTGTTCACTACTCTTATAATTAGCAGGATCATAAAGTAATTCCTCCTTTCCTAAAAACCCTTCCCGATAATAAAGCTTTGCTGCTTTTTCATTACCGTTTTTTTTTAAATAAAAATATTTATCATTATTAGTTATATTTAAATTTGACACAGAATACCCCTGTCTTTTATCAAACTCCAGCCTTTTATCTAAATAAAACTTTCTTTTAGGAATTTGACTAAGAATTAAATTAGTATAATCCGTTTGAGTCTTCATCCATTTCTTTGTTAAAGGACTCTCTAAATTTTCTAAATTTCTGTACTCATCTACGATTTTAGTTTCAAAATATTCATCTGTTGTAGAAACAGATGGAGCAGGATTGCTTTTTTGAGCATTTAAAGGAAGGATACAGAAAGTACTAATAATGATAAATATTAATTGTCTCATTTTTTATCTTCTTATTGATACAGGATTTTGAGGAATTAAAGTTCCTGGTTCATCATTAGCATTATCTAATTGATTATTTCCTCCGTTAATTGTTTTCATTTCACTAATTTTCATTATTTGCATTTTCTTTAATGATAATTTTTTTTCTGATTTAATTGTCTTTTTTTTCATCGATAATAATATTTAAAAATCAAACGCAAATAAAAGAATATTTTCCAAAGCTACAATAAAAATACAATATGGATTTATAAATCCATTATTTCAAAAATAATTTAAAACACTAATTATCAAAAATTTAAATACATTTATTTAAGATTTTTCATGGATTCCTAATTTAATGAATAAAATGTAAATTTGCAGTGTATTTACAAAATGATGAAGTATATATTTCCAATTATAATATTATTGTTTAATAATTTGGCAGGTGCTCAAAACGATAATATTGACAGTTTATCTGAATTCAAATATTCCCAACTGAAAAATAAATTTTATGATTATTATGATCATAATCAATTTCAGCACTCTGAACAAATAGCAAAATATTATCTCCAAAAAGCTAAAAAAGAAAAAAATACACTCGAAATAGCGGAAGGCTATAACCTTATACATTTTAATAAAGATTTTTCCGTCGCTTTAAAGTATGTTGATAGCATAGCTGCAATTACAAAAGATATAAAAGGAAACTTCTATCCTGCCAGAACTTTTTTGATAAAAGGAAATCTATATTACAAGAATGATAATTTAAAAGCAGCATTGGATAGCTATATTTTGGGGCTGAAATATGCAAAAGAGCAAAATGATAAAAGACAAATTGCCTATGCTGACATAAATATTGCTTACATTAACAGCTATATAGGCAAAAATGCAGAAGCGGCAAAAATATTCAGACATTATCTGTATAATAGAAATGACATAACTGATAATTATCAGCACAATCAAATGCGTATAGCACTTATAAGCTGCTATCTTGATATTAATAAATTGGATTCTGCAAATATTCTGATTCAGGAGGGTCAAATATCCGCCAGTATCAGTAAAAATAATTATGATATTAGTTTGTACTCTTTTTTATCAGCAAAATATGACCTAAAACAGAGAAAATATAAAACTGCCATTACAAAACTATCCAAAGTGTATGACGACATAGTAAGAATCAATCCAAACAATGCTAATAATGCACTTTATAATTTAGGAAAAGCTTATGATGGTTTAAAAAACAAAGAAAAAGTTGTAGAAACATACACTAAGTTAGATTCTAAAGTACAAAAGACTGATATTACTTTTCCTGAACTCCGGGAAGTATACACCTATCTTATAGACTATTACAAAGAAAAGAACGATAAAGAAAAACAATTGTATTATATTGATCGTTTTTTAAAAGTTGACAAAAAACTTGATGAGCAGTTTCAATATTTGTCTACAGAACTACCCAAGAAATATGACACTCCTAATCTTTTACAGGAAAAAGAAGAGATTATCAACGATCTAAAAAACAGGAAAATAATTTTATATGCTTCTATTGGTTTTTTATTATTAATTCTTTTATTGGTTCTTTATCTTTATTATAAAGCAAAAAAAACAGCAATAGAACACCGGAAAATTGCCCAGGAACTGATTCATAGTATTGAAAAAAGAAATTCTGAATCTACTACAGATATTAAAAAAGAAATTCCTGAGCTGCCTCAAATTTCTGAACATGCTGAAACAGAAAATACCATAACTAAGACTGCTCCTGAAGAGGTTATCCAATTCATTCTAAAGGAGTTAGAAACTTTTGAAAATAAGCAGCTTTTTCTAAAAAATGGCATTACATTAGCCAGCCTGGCAAAAAATATAAAAACCAATACATCTTATTTGTCTGAAACGATCAATAATCATAAAGGGAAGAATTTCACTTCTTATCTTAATGATCTGCGTATTGATTATGTTTTGGAGAGACTTGTAAAAGATAAAAAATTCAGATCTTATAAATTACCGGCTATTGCGGAAGAAATTGGTTATAATAATGTGCAGGCATTTGCAACTGCATTCAAGAAGAAAACCGGAACTACCCCATCAATTTATATTAAAGAAATCGAAACTCAACAACAATATAATTAACTGATTTTCAATAGATTTAATTTTAATAATTTATAAATTTATAATATGGATTTATAAATCCTGATACCTATTGTTTTTTTTCTGCTCAACTCTTGCCTAAGTTTATCTCAGGTAAAAACACAAATATTTTATTTTTTGTATGTGTACAGTACAAAATATAAATATAATCGCTGATCAGCAAAGCCCCATGTCAGGGATTGTATGACAAAAAAATAATTACTAAATTTAAAATTTATCAAAATGAAAAAATTAAATGTTTCGCAAATGGAAAATTTGAAAGGCGGAGAATTTCGATGGTCTTGTGCTTTAAATGCTGCAGCTATTGGAGCTAGTATTGCATCAGGGCAATGGTACTTAACAGCGGCGGCAGGGGCAATGTTCTTTCAAAATGAATGCCACAAAGATTAATTAGTTCTAATGCATGCTTTTATATCATGCCAATTTTTATTATAAATATAAAATTTTAGTTATTATGAATAAAATTATTAAAGAAACAAAATACAAAACATTCTCAAATTTTATTTTATTAATCGTAATTATCTATCTGATATTTAAGTACTTTTTCTTTGAGATGGAATTTCATTCTATTGAAAAACTAATAGGTTTAGTATTATTTTTTCTGGTAATTTTAATAGAAGTATTGACTAAAAGAAATGATAGTGATAAAATTTGAAAAATATAAAACTGATGCTGTGGCAGTAAGAAAGCTATGTAATTAAACTTAACTAGGAGGAATATCCTCCTAGTTTTAAGATTAGAGTAGGTTAAATTTATAGAAAATATTAAAATAAAACAAAAAACTTGTTAAAAAATAAAAGAAATTATTCTCAATAAAGCAACTTAACTTCTGTTTTCTTAATTTATAATTCTAAAAAATTAATATTTTATTTTTTACACAAATGAAAAACTTTATACTTTTCATAAGTATTATCTTATGTTATTTTCTGCTCTTCTATTTAGACAAAACTTACATTACTACTGAATCAAAAATATTTGATTTTTTGTCAAAAGATTATCCTAATGAATTGGTACAAAACTATATGGAGAGTCAGAAAAAATGGTGGTGGGTAAGCTATGTGGTAACTCCTTTACTTATTGGAATTAAAGTTTTATTAGTTGCTTTTTGTCTTAACTTTATTAAACTCTTTGATTTACCAGGATTAGAAAAAGTAAAATTTTCAAATATAATAACCCTTGTTTTAATAGCAGAATCTGTTTTTATCATCGCAGGCTTTTATAAGTTTGTTAATTTTTATTGGATTGATACGGATTATACGCTGGAAAATCTGCAAACTTATTATCCCATCTCTTTATTGAATATGAAAGAATATATTTCCACAGAAAAATGGCTGGCATACCCTTTACAATTAGTCAACCTGTTTGAACTTTTCTACTGGGGAATTCTTGCCTGGGGCATCTGGGAACTTTCAGACAATAAGATCAGTTTTCCTAAATCATTGGGCTTAACAACAATTACTTATGGAGTTGGGCTTCTGTTTTGGGTAGGTGTGGTTTCATTCTTCATACTCAACGCACAGTATTAACAATATGAAAAACAATAAACTTTTAAAAATATCAGCTGTTGTTATTCCAATGGTACTGGTTGGGATAATGGTATATTTATTTTTAAGCTTCCAGAAAAGGAAAGAAAAAACAGAAGCATTGAAAAATGTCCCTGTATTTAGTCTTACAACTATAAATGGAAGCTCATTCACCCAGCATAATCTGGCTAATGATAAGATTAAAGTAATAGTATATTTCAGCCCTGGCTGTCATTTTTGTCAGGCAGAAGCAGAAGAATTATCCAAAAATTATCAAGATTATCAGAATATCCAATGGATTTGGGTAGCCAGTGAGCCTCTGAATGAGATTAAAGGATTTGCACAACAACACAATTTGAGTAATCAAAATAATATTATTTGGTGCCATGATAAAATGGCAGCACTTTATCGAAAATTAGCAATGAATAGTATCCCATATTTCCTGGTATACAACAAAAATAACCATCTTATAAAAAGAAATTCCGGGGTTATTAAGCTGGAAAAACTAATAAACGCTGCTGATGAAAATAAATAAGCTGATACAAAAAACCTTTGCTCTTCAACAAGATTTGACAGATTGCGGTGTGGGGTGTTTACAGTCTTTAGTTCGATACTATGATGGAGATATCTCATTGGAAACACTCCGCGAAAAAAGTGGAACAAGCAAAACAGGAACTACACTTCTTGGTTTATTCCAGTGCGCCCAAGCTATTGGCTTTGATGCCGAAGGTTGTGAAGCTGATGTTAATGCTCTTATAGAACACGGAGAACCCGTTATTTTACATACTATTATAGATCAAAAATTTGAACATTATGTTATATGTTATTCTTACAATTTTAATGGAGATCGTGAGTTTCTTATCGGAGATCCTGCCAAAGGCTTAGAATATTGGACTAAAGAATATCTGGAAGAAGTATGGCAGTCTAAAACATGTCTTACTTTAAAGCCAAGTGCTCAGTTCCAAAAAAAGAAAAAAACAGATTTGGAGAAGAGACTTTGGCTTAAAAATCTTATTAAGGATGATCAGGAAGCTGTTTATACCATTATTTTACTGGGATTTATATTTACTTTATTGGGAATGTCGATGTCTATTTTTTCACAAAAATTAATCGACGATATTTTACCAAAGAAAAAAACATCACTTCTTTTATTAAGTATTTCTTTTTTGGGGTTTCTACTTTTTGCGAAGGTCATTATTCAGGCATTAAGAGAATTATATATCATCAAACAAAGCAAAGCCTTTAATGAAAGAATCAATAAAAAGTTTTATACTTCTCTTCTTCATCTTCCAAAAATGTTTTTCGACAGCAGGAAAATTGGAGACTTCGTAGCAAGACTTAATGATACTCAGAGAATTCAAATTGTTATAAAACAATTAATCACCAACACAGCCGTAGATATATTAGGTGTTCTGATTTCAATAGGCTTTCTTTTCTTTTACTCATGGAAACTTGCTATAGTCTGTATTATCATCTCGCCAATAATTTTTTACATCATCTTTAGTTTTAATAAGAAAATTATTGAATCTCAAAGAAATGTAATGCAATCTTACAGTTCAAATGAAGCCAATTATATAGACAGCATTAGAGGAATAGAAGTTGTTAAAGGATTTTCCAAACAGGATTTATTCATTAAAAGAAATGAAACCGTTTTCAGCTTTTTTCAAACAAAAATTTTTGAACTGGGAAAACTTAATCTTACTATTTCATTATATTCCGGATTAACTCTGGTTATTTTTCTTTTGTTAATTCTTGGTTTTTCCTCTTATAGTGTTTTAAACGATGAAATTAAGATTGGCGAGCTCATGGCAATTATAGGAATTTCAAGTTCATTACTTTCTTCAATTACCAATCTGGCTCTGGTAACCATCCCAATACAGGAAGCTAAAGTAGCTTTTGACAGGATGTTTGAGTATTCTTCATTAGAAAAAGAAAAGATAGGGGGACTGGAAATTATAGATGTTCAATCTATTGATATAAAAAATATTGATTTCAGATTCAACGGAAGAAGCAGGCTTCTTAATCAAATATCTTTTTCTTTACAGAAAGGGAATGTTACCTGTCTTCTTGGAGAAAGCGGAAGTGGTAAAACTACATTAACAGAGATATTACAAAAAAACTATTTCCCGGAAAAAGGAGAAATTATCATTAATGAAAGCATCAATTTAAAGGATATCTCTATCAATAACTGGCGAAGCTTAACTGGCATTGTTCCGCAAAACATACAGCTATTCAACGGGAATGTCCTGGAAAACATTATCCTTGACGAGCAGGTAAATGAACAAAAATTACACGAATTGATTTCACTTGGCTTTGAGAGGTTTATCAATTCCCTTCCTCAAGGTTTCTTAACGTTGGTAGGAGAAGAGGGAATCAATCTATCCGGTGGTCAAAAGCAATTACTTGGTTGGATGCGCGCTTTATATCATAATCCACAGTTCTTAATTTTGGATGAGCCAACTTCTTCGTTAGATAAGGCAAACAGAAAATTCATTTATGATTTAATACAAAAATTAAAAACAGAAAAAATAATCTTTATAATTAGTCATCATTTGGAAGATCTAAAAGAAGTCTCTGATGAAATATTAACAATAAAAGACACTCAAATTTCTGAATTGATTTATTAAAATTAATACTTATACTGAATTAGTCAATACTTAATCTGACAGTTATAATCAAATTGAATAACTTTAAAACAGATTAAATAATTAAATTTCAATAATATTAAAAAAAAATCCTAAAATTAGGAGATAATTAATATTTATTTCTTTAACAATCCTTGCAGGCCATTTATCTGTTTATTTAATCTGAGCAAAATGGGGTAACTCTTTTTCATCATTTTTACAACTGAAGAATTTGAGGGCAACATTTAAGCGACATTGATAACTTATTTCTTATTTTTAAAAGAATCTACCTTAGAACGTAGTAATAGCTTTGACATATCTATATCCCATTGAGTCTCATTTTTATTAACTATCCATAGTGTTCTGTCATTCAGATCAAATTCTTCAATAAAACAATAGTAAAGCATTCTTGGAAGTCTTTTTTCAAATCGTCCTTCATTCGTACGCAGAGTAAAATAAAGATAAGGAGAATCTGATTTTTTAAACTTCAAAGATAAAATCTGTTCCTCTCCATACAATTCAGCATCAGATTTCCATCCGCTCAAGCGCTTTACCCTACCTTTATCAGATATAACATATTTACCTTCAAATCCAAGTAATGGCTTCCAGCGTTCATCCGGTAAGTCTCTTAAAGATAAATCGAAAATGGCAGGTGGGCTCTTCTTGTTAATGCGTGGTTTACCTACTTTTTCCCAAAGAGAATTATTGAATATTTCTTTGGAATTAAGTACTGTCCTTATCTTAGCAGCATACTGTTTATTTCTTTCAGTAAGGATTTCAGTAACAGACTGTAAGGACAATTTTGAAATATCTAAATCCCATTGTGGATCATTTTTGTTTACGATCACCAGATTCCTGTCTTTAAGATCAAATTCTTCTATAAAACAATAATAAAGTATTCGGGTAATTGCTGTATTATAACTTTTTCCATTACAACTTAACTTAGTATAAAGAAAATATTTTTCACTACCAGACTTTTGTACAAAGAGCGAGGTAATATGCTCTTTCCAAAAAGTTTGGCTTACATTCTGTGTCCAAGTGTTTAACCGTTTTACTCTTCCTTTGTTGGAAATGGCAAAATATTCTTCGAGATCTGGAAACGGCCTCCATCTTTCACCGGAAAGATTTTTCAGCGATAAATTCATGCAGGCTGGAGGATTGCTTTCATCAATAAGCGACTGCCCGAGCCTTTTCCAAAGTTTTGTATTGAGTATCTTTTCCGATTTACTTTTTCTCTCCGGTATGAAATCTTCTTTAGTAGGCTTATATCCTTTCTCAAACCATAAAAATTTTCCTGTCGTAATATTTTTTTTATTGAGTACTGATAGAATATGAGGCGGATAAATCCCCAAAGTTTCACCAGCTGCATAAATGCTTTCGTAAGAAGCAACAAAATTACCATCAACTGTATATTGGCTCACTGCCTGCTGGTAATTTCCTTTCTTTCCCCTACCGGTACTCAGTGACTTACTATGCAGCTTGCTCACTGTTAACTTCTCCAAATTGCTAAAATGTAGATTAAACCGATTATCGTCTTTAAAAGACATAAGAAATGAATGATCATCCATATCAAATTTTTCAACAAAATGATAGTAGACCAAACGGGCTACTGATCTTCCATATGTTTTTCCTTCGACACAGAGATTACATCTCACATTATAAAAATGAGCCTTTAAATGTTTATTAAAATACCTGAAGGTTTGCGGTTTCATAATTCTGTCCAATATTTTTTGCTCTCCTCCGGCAGGAAGTGGAACCCAACGTTCCAAACTCTTAACTCGTCCATGATTAGAAATAGCATAATTTTCAAAACCCTCTATCAACTTCCACTCTTCACCTGGAAGATCTTCCAAGGAAAGATTGGAAAGAACATTGTTTATATATTCATCTCCTAATTCAGTAGGTAATTTCATAAGTCAAAAATTTGTTTTGTAAAATTACTTTGACATAATCCAATAACTAATTTAACACGAAATTTTATAATATCAACGATAGCTCTCGTTTTTCAATTTTTGTCTTATCAGGAACATATAAGGACAATAATTTCAGAATAAAAATCAATTTCAGTAATGAAAATACATTGCCAGAAAACTATTAAAAATAATATTAAAAAAAAGAATCCCTCCAAACAATTGATGAACAGAGCATTGAATATATAAACAGGCTACATCAATACATTTCATCAAAAAAATAACTCAAAAAACTTGCGTAGTATTATAAAATATTATACTTTTGCATCACTTTAAAACAACGAAGTAATAAACAAAAACATAAATGGTTTCTTAGCTCAGTTGGTAGAGCAATGGATTGAAAATCCATGTGTCCCTGGTTCGATTCCTGGAGAAACCACAACATTCAAGAGTAAAAATGCTCAAAGCCCCTTCAATAGGGGCTTTTTTGTTATCCATACCTGACGTCTGTAGTATTCTGATCCATTCTTTTCCCATATTTTTTCCCCCTATAATTCCCCCTGTTCGAAACAAGGGGGAAAAAATTGTAACAAAATGCCTTTTTTTGGATCAAATATGACCCGAAAATTAACTTACGAAAATTTGAAAACTGAAAATTATACGAATTCCCGAATTATCCTATTCCAGAATTTCAATAATTGTGATTCTCCTAGCTTCTTTTTTTGATTAATGTTCAATATGAAAAATTTCCCCCTGTAAAATCCAAGGGGGAATTTTTTCTAACTCTTTGGTTTTAAATACAATATGGGAAAATTCCTATTTTAAGGTACAAATCGCCTATTGTTAAAAACATCTTGATATTATTGACTCATCAATTCGGATTTCCAATTGTGAGGTATAAATCGACATGGAACTTTTATGGATTCTCCCTAATTGTAATTTTTTATTTTCTTCATAAATAACCAACTATTTGATTTTCAGAATTTTAATTTTGATTATTGCTAACAATTATCTACCTTCGCCTCTTTTTTAATTTTTAGGAGAGTTAATGTAAATGAACGCAAGAGAAATTCTTGCAGAATTATTAAAAAATTAAAAAATAAGATTATGAAAAAACAATTTTCAATTTCAATTATCCTAAGAACGGATAAAAAGGGAGTTGACGGAAGATGTCCGCTTAATGTTCAGGTTAGATTACATGATAAAATAGTAAAGCTTCCCGTAAAGCAAAAGGTATATCCTGAAGAGTGGGACAAAAAAACGAAAACCTGCATAGGGAAAGGTTTCGGAGAGATTAATATATTTTTAAAAGAAATTGTTCTGAAACTAGAAAAATTCTGTATGAATAAGGTTAATAATAATCAACTTTTGACGATTGATGTTATTAAAGATTACTACAATGGGGTTAACCTTAACTGCTTTTATACGGTATTCGATAAAATGCTAGAAATAAAGTCCCAAAAAATTAAGGAGCCGACTCTATATAAGTATAATTTGCTCAGGAAATATCTTAAAGAGTTTAAGAAACGTATTGATGTTGCTGAAGTAAATCTAATGTTTATCGAAGATTTTGAAGCTTTTTTAAGAAGAAAAGACGACGGTAAACATGGAATCGCTAATCATCACAAGAATCTGGATGCTATCATTAATCTAGCCATCAAACATAAATTAATGATTGATAATCCTTACATCAATAAGGAATACAAGGAAAAATCCGAATGTTTAGTTTTTCTTACTCCAGACGAGCTTGAAAGTTTTTCTAAAATAAAAGTGAATCCTGATTCTGGACTTAAATTAACCAAAGATAGATTCATATTTGCCTGTTTAACGGGATTAAGGTATTGTGATGTTAATACATTAAGTATGAAAGATATTGATTTCAAAAGTAAATTAATAACCAAAATACAAGTAAAAACGGGTAATCCTGTTACTATACCTTTGAATATGAGAGCTTTTGTAATGGCTAAACAATACGGTAAAGGAAAAGACAAAGATGAGCTTCTATTCCCCACTGTAACCAATCAGAATGATAATTCCAGATTAAAAACCCTTGGGGAAGCTATTGAATTAAATAAAAACCTGACTTTTCATGTTTCAAGACATACGTTCGGAACGATGATGGTTAATTATTATAATACTCCTATAACAATTGTTAAAGAAATGATGGGGCATACCGATATAAGTATTACGGCTAAATACGCCAATGTTAATACTGATATTATGAAAGAAGCTATGAGGAATAAGTTTAAGTTTTAATTGTCTCAGATTTTAATTAGGGTAACTACATCTTTAGAAAATTGAATTTTTATTTTCAGGCGTAGTTACCCTAAAATTTTAGCTATCTTTGTAAAAGATAAAAATATAATTTAAGATACAAAAGCGTAAGCTATCGTATTGGTTACTGAAAACTAGGAATCTTCAAGACAACCAAATCCGATCGATTTACGCTCACGCTAGGCGTGGGCTAAGTCTTTCTGGTTGTCAGGTATCCTAGTACCTCAGTAACGGATTGGCTTCAGTTCCACGCTTTTTCTATGAATTAAAGCGACTGTATGGAACTTTGCGGTCATAAAATAATCATGGGAAACTTCTCTTATCTGATTCAGAAAAAATTTCGAGAGCTGAACTCAGAACAACAAAAACTCTTTATTAGCGAATTTGAAAGACGAAAGAAATCTGTAGGAATATCTTACCTGCTTTGGTTTCTTTTAGGGTGGCATTACGCCTACCTTAAAAAATGGGGTTGGCTGATATTATATATCCTTACCGCAGGAGGATTTTTTATCTGGGCAATTATTGATCTCTTCAGAATTCCTAAAATCGTTGAACAATACAATAATGATCTTGCTTTAGAGATATTACGGGATATTTCGATCATGTTCCCTGATGAAGGTCGTGATTCAGGTGATAAAGATGTTAATAAAAGCACTGTAAATGACCTTTACATCACTCAAAAAACGCAGTCGGGAGAAAGTTATTCATTTTATATAATCGTTGGTATAATCATCCTGTTTAGTGTTTCTGCTTTTTTCTTAAAGCCTGATCGGGCTAAAATGCAGAATGCTATTGTTGATAAAATCTTACTACAAAAACCTCAGATTTTTAAAACGATGAAAAACTTCTTTTTAGGAGAAGAAATGACGGAGAAATATTCCCAAAACTTTATTTCCAATACTATATCTAAAAAAGGGTATTCCAACCTTGGGATATATGAGGAAGATTTTGTTTTGGTAAGAAAACTGGACTATCGTGACGAGGAGTCCAAAGAAAACTTAATCACAGCTTACGGGTTTTTAGGATTTACAAAAGTCGTTTTCAGTGATGAAAATCTGGCAGAAGATAACTTCAGCAACAAACAAAATAAAAATATCAAAGATCACAATACCCAAAGAACTGATATGACAAGGGTTGAGAGCTATAAACCCAGCACGGGATATAATTATTACGAAGAACAAGCTAAAATTAGAGAAAAAAATAAAGTATCCCAGCATTCTGAAACTGAAATTAACGCTCCCAATCAGCAGGGAGATTCAATACAAATCAATTAATCATGAAAAAATTAATAACATTCATTGCATTCATTAGTTATGTTCTGGTTTTTAGTCAGAAAAATATTAATCAGGAACTTGAAGAAGCTGAGAAGTTTGCCAATAAAATAATAGAAAATAATTCCGATAAAATTCTAAGCTATTATAAACTGAATAACGGCACTCTTAAAAGATACCATCCCGATAACGATAATAATGAGGACGACGATAGTGAGATCATGATGTCATACAGAATCATAAAAAAAAATAATAAGATTATTTACATCAGTAAATCTGATAGTTTTTGGGGAATGGGAGACTGGAATAGTTCGCAGGACTTTTATTTTGATGAAAAAGGAGTTCTGCTCGGAGCTGTGAAAAAAGAAGACTGGTTTTTAGATAACAAATGTGCATGGCAGATCAGATACCGTGGTATTTATAGGAATTACGGAAAACCCAAGTTACAAAGGATTGATAAGTTTTACAACGAAAACGATAAAGAGATCAATTTAGATTCTCCCCATTGTAAAAAAAGTAAAAAGGAGGCATTAGAAAATGCTGAAAGAACTGATAAGATCACTTTCAGAAATGTAGAAGGTTTTATGAAAGCTGAGAAAATCAAATATTACAAATAAGGTTTGAAAGGAAAAATAAAACAAGTCGAAAGCAAGTAAAAGCATAATAGATTGGCACTGAAATAATCAAGTAAAAGCATACGTCAGAATACAAGAAGAAGCAAGTAAGGGTATCTGAAAAGGCACTATGAAGCCCGAAAGGAAAAAAACTTTGATAGTAAGGGAAATCCATCTTTTTAAATCTGTAAGAGACTGAGCAATACAAGTAAAAAAGCTTCAGAAATGCCGAAAATTCGCTCTAAAGATAATTTGAGTAGAAAGTTACCGTTTTCGGTTTTTAATTGATTTCTTGCTTATCAGAATTGTTAAAAATATAACACGACGAGTTTTGACGTTATGCCGAAATAGATTTGTAAAAAACTTATACAGATTCTTATTTTCACCAATCGAAGAAAAATTGTAATTTGCGGGAAACACAAAACAAACTAAAATATTACTATTTATGATGAAAAAACTTTACGTTTTTCCCTTATTGTGTTTAAGTATCGTAAGTTTCGGACAAATCCCGAACTTACCCACTATTCAAGCCCCTACCCAAAGTGGGTTAGGTAATTATTCTAATCCGAATTATGGTAGTCCGATGAATGGCAGAAGCCCTCAAAGGAATTATGCTCCGTCAATGCCAAGCTCTTATCAAAAAAACTCAAACTCGGTTCAGCCACACAATATGTATGAATCACAGGGAAGATCACAAAATGATGCTTTGATGCGTGAGATAGAACAGGACATGGCAGAAGTTCGGGAAATGCAATTTCGTAAATGGGTAGAGAATGGCAGAAATATGTCGTATGACTTACCGTCATTATCGGGAAAAGCAGGAACAAAAGCCTATTACGATGCTTTTAACAAGATTTCTGGAATGGACTTGGAAAACTACTCACTAGCTGATGTCAATTTTACCGTAGAAAATGCTTTTTACGATAATAAACAGGATATAACCAAATTCAAAGCAGGAATCCAGAAAACGGCAAAGCAACTTTTGCAAAAAATGAAGGAAAGGAAACAAGATACAGAAAGCAATGTTTCTAAAAATCTGATGTTATTCGAGTATTTTTCTAAGGATATGACTTTAGGAGGAAAAGTTCACAAAGCTTTTGAATATGATTTTAAGGATTATATGGGTGAAAAAGATTACTCTAAGATGTTTGTTTCCAAACTCCTCAAAACAGGCTCAGGGCAATGCCATTCAATGCCTTTATACTATTTGATGTTAGCTGAAGAAATGAATACAGAAGCCTATTTATCATTAGCTCCCAATCATTCCTATATTCGTTTTGTAGGTGATGAGGGAAAATTGAGAAATATAGAGCTTACCAATGGTATGTTTCCTACCGATAATTCATTTTTAGAATCAGGATATATTAAATCAGAAGCCTTGCAGAATAAAATTTATATGGAAAACCTTTCTAAAAAAGAATTATTGGGAATGGCTTATTTTGATTTAGCGAGAGGATATGTACATAAGTTCGGGTATGATGAATTTGTAAATAAGGTAATAGATAAAGCATTGAAGCTTTATCCTAATGGAATTGCTCCTAATATGGAAAAAGCAAATATAGATCGGGCAAGATTAATTTCTGTATTACAACGATTAGGTATTAACCCTGATGATAAAAGAGATTTGGAGAGAACTGGTTATTTTCCAAAAGCTGTTGAACAGTTTAAAGAGCTCAACGAGCAGTTTAATACTATTGGTAATTTAGGATATGCCGAAATGCCTGCATCTGCTTACGAATCATGGTTAGCAGGTTTGAAAACCGAAAAAAACAAACAGGAAAGCGAAGCATTGGCAGAAAGAATGCGTTTGTATCAGCTTCAAAAGCAAAAGGAAAGACAAGAACAGGAAGCTTTGAAAAAAGCGCAGGAAAAGAAAAAGCAGGAACAAAAACCGAGATATTTTCCAATTGATCCTAATAAACTATAAAGAAAAAATGAATAATTTTAAAAATCATAAAAACAAATGACTATGAAAAGAATATTACTGATTGGTTTTGCAGTGATAGCTGGATTCACACAGGCGCAAGTGAAGAAAAAAAATCAAACAACTCAGAAACTCAAAACCGAAAAGAAATGGGTAAATCCTGTAAAGCTGACAAAGGAAGAACGTAGCCGTCCATATATGGATGAAGTTTTGAAAACAAAAGATTCATTAACTCCAAAGGAAGCAGAGAGACGTAGAAAGAATATTGCTATTGGAAATCCTTTTGCTAAATATGGGGTTTATCCGAAGATTGCTACACTGAGTAAAGGAAAGTATCTGGAATTTCACGATACAGATAGTATTGTAGTTATTGGCTCAGTAAGGTTTAATACTAAAAGAAACAATATCATTGAAGTAAGGGAAGTTGATTTATCTGATCCTGATGCACAGCCTATTGGTGATACTCACGGACGTTGGATGTCTCCTGATCCACTTAGTGAGGAGTTTTCAGATTGGACTCCCTATAATTATGCATTTAATAATCCATTAAAGTTTACCGATCCAACAGGAATGGCTCCTGAAACTGACTTTATTGATATTTTTTCAGGTAAAAAAACTCATATTGAAGATGGCAAAGATCAAACAATAGCTGCAACTACCCATGAAATTAATAAGGCTAAAAGTAATTTTGATAACAATAAAACAGCTTATTTTAAGGATCTTGCCAAAAAAGAAAATTCCGAAGCTAATCTAAATCTTACGTCAAAAGAATTTGATTTTTTAGCGCAAACACTGTATGCAGAAAGTACAGGAGGTTTTCAAGAAACATGGGGAATTTTAGACGTTCTTAAAAATAGAGCATCAAATGAGGGAAATAATTTAATGGATCAATTATCAGATGAATCTCCTTATGGAGTTTACGGAGTAAGAAAAACTGATTCTGGTTCACAAAGTGGATATAAATATTCTTACTCTAATGAAACTGGACCCGATGCAGATCTTAAACGTAATAATGTTCATAAAGCTATTGCTTATGGAATTATTAGCAAAGCTGATATTACCAATGGAGGAACCCACTGGGATGGAGTAGATTTTAAATCAGGAGGTGGACATAGAGCCAGATATTTGCAAGGGTATTTATTTACAAACCCTTCACATGATTTATTTGGGCAAGGAAATTATAAAGCAAACGGTGCCTATAAGTTTCAATCTACAAATGCTATAGGAAATACAACTTTTTCAAAATATATAAATCCAGGTAAGAGATGGTACATTTCAAAATAATTATTCAATTCCTATTATTATCAGTTATTGTCATTTGTTGCAATACAAAAAGTATTTCAGAGGAACTACATATTAATCCAAATAATGCATTAAAGATTGAAGAATATGAAAAGCAATTTTGTTTTGGAAAGATATATAGATTGGTTAACAAAAGTCCTTTAAAAAGTACGAAATACTATAAAGTCGATACAATAAAAGTATATGAATTTTTGGAAAATAATAGAAATGAGCAGGCAGTAAGTAAATTTCAAGATTTTGTATCTTATACAACAGATACAAATTTTTATTTATTACTAAATGAAAAACAAAATGTTATAATTGCTATTGGTAAGGCTTCTGGCGCATCTGCTTTAGGTGCTGATTATTGGAACTATTTATGTTATTCAATTCCAGATAAAAAAGAAATAAAATTTGGTTCTTTGATTAATAGCCCTTTTTCTTTATTTTCTTCAAATAACATTCTTAATTATATTGAAGTTATGGATAATATTCCAAGACCTGCAAATGGTGAGATCATTAATTTGAATTATACTCCGCTCATAATTGATTCTTATAATTTAGATAAACAACAACTATCACACATGGAAATGAATTGTAATCAATAATTTGGTATGGATAAAAAATTGAAAGACATTTACATTTTCCTATTTATTTTAACTTCTGCATTTTTAACAGCTCAAGAAAATCACTTTTATACTGATGCTTATCAAACCATTGATAATATGCTCAATGATAAAGAGCCTTACAGTTTCAAAACTGCTGTTTTCATTGTAGAAAATGCTTATTATCAGGGGAAATTAGATACAGAGGAATTAAACCGTAAAATCAAATTTCTGGCTAATTTCTGCAATCAGCTTGTTGCTAACAGAAAGCTCAATTATACTGAAAGAGATCAGGAAAAAGTAAGCAAGTATGCTGCCGTTTATACGGTAATGTGTCAGACTACGCCAGTGATTATAAAAAATGATACGGTAAAATACAAACCCTTCACCTATGATTTTGAAGATGTATTCGGGCATAAAGAACTATCTAACCTGTTTGTATCAAAATTATTAGATACTCAAAAAGGTAATTGTAACTCAATGCCCTATTTATACAAAATCTTAGCAGAAGAAATTGGAGCAGATGCAAATCTGGCGTTAGCACCGAACCACGTTTACATCAAGCATAATATTAAATCAATCGGTTGGTTCAATACAGAGCTTACAAGTGGTATTTTTCCGATCGATGCCTGGCTATCAGCTTCGGGGTTCATTCATTTAGATGCCATTAAAAACGGTGTGTTTATGAAAGCCCTGAACAATAAGGAAAGTCTTGCATTACTATTGGTAGATTTGGCAAATGCCTACAATAGAAGTTTCCCAGATAATGACGGGAATTTCCCGTTGAAATGCGCAGAAAGAGCAATCCAAATTCACCCATATTTGGCAAATGCTTTATTATTACAGGCTGAAACCCATACGAAGCAGTTTCAAAAATTAATGAAAGAACAGAATACAAAAGATATTCAGGCTACATTAAGCAATCCAAAAGCTAAAGAACTGTTTGATCTGATGAATAAGGAATATACTCATATTCACAAAATAGGCTATCGTAGTATGCCTGAAGAAATGTATTTGGATTGGTTAGTATCTTTAAAAACTGAGAGAGCAAAGTATGAGGATACGAGATTTTTAAAGTAGTGTCAAAAGATTTGGAAACACTTTAAAGAAAAGATATGATTAATTAGCTATTGTAGATATCTTGAAGTATTTATTATAAAAACATTAAAAATGGTTACACAACATGATTTTAATAATATAAAAGCAATTAATATGTCGTAGAATCTTTTGTGAATGTCTCAAAATCAATTAAAAAATGATAAGAATATAGTTTCGCTCTGAAAGAATTTTAAATGGTTTTTGCAAGGCGAGATTTAATATGAAATTATTCAAATATTTAAAATTAATAACATAATAACATGCAATTCAGACCAACTACTGTGCTTGGACTTTTTGATAGTTCTCAAAAACATTTTGTAATTCCCGTATATCAAAGAGCTTACTCGTGGGATAAAGAACAATGGAATATTTTTCTGACAGACCTAAAAGAACAAATACACGGGGATAATAATTATTTTTATGGAAATCTTTTGCTTGAGACAATAAAAAAAGATATTCAATACGAGATAATCGATGGGCAGCAGAGACTTACGACACTAACTATTTTCAACCGTTCGATTTTGGATGTCCTCAAAAAAAGAAAAGATTTAGAAATAGAGTTTGATTTTGAATCCAAAGAAAAAATATATTTTAAAAATGGAGGAAACGTAAAACTTCGACCAGTAGAATATGATAGAGCTTGTTTTGAGGCATTAATTATTGATGGCAAGGATAAATTTGAGACCTCGACCCCTTCACAGGAACGAATAAAAGCAGGAAAAAAATTCTTTATTAATGAGCTTGAGAAATTAAAAACCCAGGACTTATTAAGTATAATTGAAAAATTAGAATCTACAGAATTAACCTGCATAGAACTTAACGGGAAAAAAGATTCAGCTTTAATGTTTGAATTACAAAACAACAGAGGTAAAGACTTAACCAACATGGAAAAGATAAAGTCATACTTTATGTATCAAATGTATGTTTACAGCCCTGAAGAAGAAACTGAATCAAACATTGAGTTTGTATCTAATATTTTCAAGCTTATATATTTAATAATTAACGATTTAAAAAGCCTTAACGAAGATAGTGTACTTATATATCATTGCAATGCTTTCATTAAAGGCTATCCCTACAGAACAATCGACGATATTAAAGAAGTTTTTACATCAAGCACTCATAAGGTAAAATGGATAAAGGATTTTGTGACTGAGCTACATACCTCATTTTCAAACATAAAAAAAATGGAATCTTCAAAACTCCCATACTTAAAGGACTTAAGAGAACTTTCTATTCCTGCTTTTGTATATCCTTTTATAATTAAAGGTTATAAATATTTTAATGATGACGAAAATAAACTAAACACACTTTATCATATATTAGAAATAGTTGTATTTAGATACCGTCTGATAAATAGTAGAGCTGATTTCATCAGCCGTTTAAACGAAATATTATTAGGCTTTAATGGTAATCTTGAAAGTCTAAGAAATCATTTTAAAAATAAATTCAATGATGCATGGTATTGGGGAGATTATAGAATAAAAGAATATTTAGATGGGTATATGTATGAAAACAGAGTACTTAATTATTTGTTATGGAAGTATGAAGATTCTATTCAGAATAAAGGTTATAAAGTTGGTAATTGTATAATTGAAAATGAACAAATAGAACATATATCACCACAAAGACCTACAAATGGAAATCCTATTTCAACAGGTTATGATGTTAATGAAAATAATGAATATAATGAAATATTCATCAATCAAAAATTAAATTCAATTGGTAATTTAATGCTAATATCAGGCTCACATAATTCTTCCATTGGCAATAAGCCCTTTAAAGACAAATTATTATCATATAAATCAAATCCACTACTCAAGCAACAAGCTGAAATAGAATCATATTTAGAAGAAGAAAATAAAAAATGGAGGGCAAATGAGATCACAAAAAGACATAATAAAATAGTAAATCAGTTTGCAATCCCTAAATGGAGTTTTGAAAATGTAAAAATTTAATATTAAATGAATGAAATAAAGCAAATTATTAAATGGACAAACGACAATTGTGGCTTTTTATCTTTATTACTATTTTGTGCTACGATTACTTATGGTTGGATTAGCGGATTGTTTAGCTCTCTTATTAAGAAACCTAAGTTAAAAATAAGATTTATTGACAAAATATCTTTCTTTAGTCTTTTTTACACGGGAGAGAAATACTTCAACCAAGAGCTAAATGAGGAGTTTGAACTTCACAAGTCAGCATTTGTTTCGTATATGTCTATCGCCAATATTGGAAATATGGCGACCACAATCGACAAAATATTTTTAGGATATTATAAAAACAAAAAATATAAATTTTGGAATAAAAAAGAGCTTGTTTGGTTAGCTCAATGGCACTCGGTTGAACCTTTTAAAATGAATTTAAAGAATGGTCAAATAATTATAGCACAAAGTTTGAGAATAGCTAATTCAGTTAATGATGTGAATGATCGAAGTCATATAGGTATTGGGAACTCCCTGGTTGGAATTGCTTATTTTGAAGGAATTACAGCTTGGGGAAATTATAATCCGTTATTAAATAAAAATAATAAAATTGATATTAAAATTAAGATAAGAGATATTTATGGAAATAATTTCATTTTTAAAACGGAATTAAAATATCTTGAAATAGAAAAAGCGAGAGGTTTCAATCCGCATTTTGGTTCCATTGAACAAATAAGTACTGTTTTTTAAAATCGCTTATTGAATATTTTCACTGAATATTTCCTATTTTAGGATAAATATGACAAGTGATTTTACGACCATTATCAAATTGAAGAAATAATCTAATAAATTGTATAAAATGAACGAAGAAAAAATAATTAGGTTTAAAACGTCTCCCCGAATTGCTCATAAAAGACATTCAATTTTTCCCGAAAGTAGATATTATAATAAACTTCATAACTTACTAAGGATATTTACCAAATTGAAAAATATGTCAAAAAGTATCAATGATGTAAGGTTACTAGATGATAGAAACCTAAAAATTATAAAGGATGATATAAATGACGTATTTATAAAAACTCAATGTAAATTACATCAATTACCAATAAAGCTTTATGGAAATAAATTTATTGAAACAGATTATTTAGAACCATATTGGGATGAATATAGTATTGAAAAATCACCCAAATATGTTCTAATATCAAAACAATATGTTCTTTTGGAAGTAAATGAGGCATACAATATTATTGAGCTTAAAAACTGGAATTTACATAAAGAGGGCAAAAGAGTAAAAATCCATAAAGTAATACTTCCTCAAGGCTATAAGATAATATATGAGTAATAAATACAGTATAAGTGGATTTATAGGTGATAAAATTTTATAATAACAACTTTCTTCAAATGAATGATTTAAATAATAATTTTGAGTGGATGAAAAAAATATCCTCGATTTATGACAATCCGTTGCAAAAACAGATGGAGTTAATTAATAAATCTATTACAAATAAACTCTATCCAAATTTGGAATGGTTACAGAAAGTTAATAAAATAAATGTGAGTAGCCCGATAAGTGAATTATCCAAAATTACATTTCCAAGCAGTGACTATCAAAGCGCTTTCAGGAAAATAGAGAAAAGCTTAAATCAGAACCCACTAAAAGAATTAATTGATAAGTTGCAAATTTATAGTTATGATTTTGCTGATCTAATAGAAGATTTTAATGATGATGAACCAGAAGAATCTCTAATAATTGAACCTTCTATAAAAAACATAATAATTGATACCAGCTATCAAATTCGAGATATTTTGTTTGAAATTTATTTAAACAATGAAAAGCTCTACAAGATTTCTCCGAGAGAATTTGAAAAAGTTATTGCAGAATTACTTTATAATAATGGTTTTGAAGTTGAGTTAACAAAACAAACGAGAGATAACGGTTTTGATATTTTAGCTTTAAAGCATGTCGATAACTTAAGCCCTATAAAATATTTAGTGGAATGTAAAAGACATAGTCCGCACCGAAAAATTGACGTAGGAATAATAAGAAGCTTTAAAGAAGTTATACAAACTGAACAAGCAAATAAAGGACTAATAGTAACCACATCCTATTTTTCAAGAGATGCCATCAAAAAACAAAAAGAAACTCCATACTTATTAGACTATAAAGACAAAGACGATTTAATAAATTGGGTTAATGAGTATTATAATCAAAAGAATTTGATATAATTGCCGCTTCTAAAAAGCTGATATATAATAGTATAAATAAGTATTTCGACTAAAACAGCAAGATATTCCGATTTTGGGGTACATATCGAAAGGTGATTTTATGATCACCTTTTTTTATGTAAAATTTTTATCACTGATAATTAATGCGTTACATTTTTTGAATAATTTTACAAACATAAAATGGATATTTCCTTTTTTCCAGAGAGTTTATGTTACTGAACATAAAAAATGTATTATGACAGAAAACATAAAACCACTTATCAAGCGCTGTTTACTACTACAAGAACGAATTGAAGAACTGGAAATAACCATTCGAGACATCACATGTAATGATATTATCAGCCATGATGAATTTTTAAAAAAGTACAGCCTTAATAGTAAAACTTTTGCTAAATATAGAAAAGCTGGATTGAAGGCTTACCAACCCGTAAGAAATGGGAAAATATTTGTAAGTTTAAAAGAATTTGAAAAATTCCTAAAAAAGAAATAATAATGCTTGATGTTTTAAAATTCGATATAGATAATGTAAGAATGGATGAAAATATTCTTAAAACAAAATTTAAAAAAAGGGAATACCCAACGTTTACAAAATATAAATATAATTTTTTTGACTCTGAGTTATTTAGTGACAGGAAAAAAAATACTGACGAAGGGGAAGAAGCTGATTCTAATAAATCAAAGTCATACAAACAGAGTCACCATTACATCTATTTTATCATAAAAAATGGAGAAAAGACCGGAAAGTTATACTTTAACCAGAATATCCGAAGAAACTGGATTGATTATAAAAAGGCAGCAGATAAAAAAGGAATTGAATACACCGACATTATTCCTCGCAGACCTTTAATGCCTAGAGTTATGGCTGATTTATCATATTACAATTTTATTAAAATCATAGAATTATATGCTGAAGAGTTGGCGATACCTAAAAATATTTTTTGGGGTGCTAATGTTACTCAGGTTGAGCTTGGGGTAAATTTAAGGTTTCCTACTAACATCAAAACTAAAAACGGCGTTGAAAAAATGAGCTTACAGGGTATGCTTTCCTCCTTTGGAACTTTGAAAAATGTTCCTGAAAAAGATACTTACGGCAGAAGCGGAGTCCGTTTTAAAGCTGATGCTTTTGAAATAAGTATTTATGATAAACTGAAAAGAATAATCTTTACAAAAGAGATTTTTAAAAATAAAAAGGAGAGCGTAAAGGTTAAAAGACGAAAAAAAATCAACGAGATCCATCACTTTATTCGATATGAATTAAGGGTAAAAGAAGTAAGCTCTTTCAGAAGGGAGAGCTTTGCCGGAAAATTAAATACTCTGAAGGATATTAAAGACAATTGGGATCTTCTCTTAACTTCACTTTTTGGTACGACTGAAGATATTGATTTTGTCGATTTTTTATCCCCAGAAATAGAAAATGAACTTATTCTATCTCAATTAGACAGTAAATCTAAAAGTCTTTTTTATGATTATTTAATTTATCAGGGGGTGAAAAAAATTGGCTATACAGAGTTTATCAGGGACATTGTTCCTCTTGTAAATATCAAAACCAGAAGAGAATTTCAGAAAGAGGTGGATGAAATTTATGACGAATTCAGGAATAAAAATCCCTATAATACTTCTTATGAAAAAATGTTCCTGGATACTCTTAACAAAAGACTGGACTCCCTAAAAATAAAACCTTTATTATATAAGACCTCTATCTATACCTTATAATAAGAATATATAGACCTAAAGACTATAAGACTGTAAGACTGTAAGACTATAAGCTACTAAATACTAAAGAAGGTTATATACTTAGGGCGAAATTTTTGTTTTTGGGGAATTGCAGGACTTCTGATTGTTGATTATTGATTGTCTAAATTATAAATCTTTATACCAGAAATACCCGACTATTCTCTAAAAGAAGTCCAATCTGAATGAGCTTGATTAATAAGGCAAATTCCTGCCGTCTTTCGTCTGAAGTATAAATTTACTCCTTCAGAGTTTGAATTGAATTTTGATTCGTAAAAAATCGAATCTGAAAATGGGAGTTTCCCTAAACTTACTATCTCTGAAGTTTTACGAGGACTACTCTCCTATTCTTTCAGAATAATGATAAACCCCGTAAGCTCTTTTGTATAGCTTTGAAAATCGACTATCATTTACTTTTACTAGAAAGTTACCTTTCAGGATTATTAATTGATTTTCGCTTTATTAATCGGGCTTATATTTTTATTTTAAAATAAATCTCGGTAATTATTTCCATCAGTTTGTAAGTATTTAAAAATAAAACTGTTGCAATAGCTATTATAGGTGACAACCATAAGAAAAATTGCATAAGTAATATTCTATCGCTTTGCTTTATTTTTTCTTTTTCAACCTTGCTAAAAGACTTTTCTAATTCTACAATTTTATTCTGTTCAAAAGTTGATTTATACTGAATTATATTATCACTAATAAATCCAATAGAAGACTTTTGATTATTAATAAAGATTTGAATGAAAATACAAAATATTATTAATCCAATTATTAATAAATAATTTTTGACGGAATTTATATTTTCATAATCTAAGGTGGATAGAGTGAAAACCAAAGCAGTAGGAATAGCAATCAGTTTTGTTTGAGAATCATTTATGACAGATTGTAATTTTTGATTAAATTCTAAAGCCTTTGAATCTAGTTCAACCTTCATTTTGTTATATGAAAAATTTCGTAAATAATAGTTATAACTAGATTCCGCTTTATCGTCGTAATCATAAAAATTCTGGATTAAATATGAAAAACGGATATTTTCTTCTTTTGGAATTAGATATTCAACTAAAAAGTTCAAATAAACATTTTTCTTATCCGCAAAAGCATTAGTTTGGAGAAGTGAAACAAACTGTTCTATTCTGTTTGCTACATCAACATTCAAAGATTCTAAATCTTCATAGGAATATTTTAATGGTAGAAATAAAGAAATTTCCTCTCTTAAAATAATTGCGTTCAAAACTTCTGCATCTTCATAAGTATGTTTTGAAAAATTGGATATTTCGGATATTAAATTAACAATTAAGAAATAGTTTTGCTGAAAAGGTAAATCATCCGATAAATAAGAGCTTCTTTCAAAAAGATAAATTTCATCACTAGGAATATTGTAATAATTTTTTCTTAAAAATGATTCTCTAGTTTCAAAAAAACCAATACTAGAAAGTCTTGGGAGAGAAAATTCTAAAGTTATAGAATCTCCTACTGAATAATCATCAATATCAGAATTCTCAATTAATCCTGACTCAAATAGTGTATCTAAAAATGATTTATCGTCAATTACATTTTGGCAAAATAAAACATTATCCTCAATGCTTTTTGAAGATGAAGTATTAATTATATCAACTATTTGATTAAGCATTTTTATTGCTCAATTCTTTAATTTTATCTCTTAATATAGGAGAAATATTTTTGATAGTTAATTTGTTTCCACTACTATCTAAGACAATTGTATTATCTAAAATTAGTTTGGTATCAAACTCAATTTTAAATTCTTTATCAGAATAAGTAATTGTCTTAAGGAACTTCATACGTGCTTTATCTCCACTTATGATTTCACTAACTCTATAATCTTCTTCAGTAGCAAAATCTTGAAAATGCTCAGGATTATCAGGATTTAGAATACTAGAAATTGTCGATAAAAGAATTTCTTTTTTATTATCTATACAATCGTGGCAATAAGTAAATACTTTATTTTTTTTATTAATTTTTGTATTTCTATCCCACTGTTCAATATCAGCGTATGCTTCAATAGCGGTAATTAATCGCTTTGTAGATTCTGTACTTGTGTTTTTATTATCAACATCAATAAATGACATGAAATAATAGCTAACCTCTTTCATTCCTTTAACGAAGGATAAATATGTTTTTCTTTCGGAAGGTAGATTATTTTCAATATTTCCCCATTCTGTTAGATTAATTAGGCAAGCCACATCAACTTTGCTTAAATCCAAATTTTTGATATTATCTAACGTCAGCTTTTTTTCGTCAATAACAAAGCCTTCCTTATTATTAATCATCAAAATCAATAGTAAATCATTGGATGTTATTAAGTTTTGGTATTCACATATAATCATGTAACCACCAGTTGCAGCTACGGTGTTTTCTAATACAATTTTATAATGATTCATTACATTAATTGAAAAATCGTAGAATTCACGATCTCCGTTTATATAATCAATCAAACAGTCTCTAAACTTAGGATTTTCTTCTGCAAAGATTCCATAAATTGGACTAGACTTTTTATGGTAAGATTTATCAAGATTTCCAAGAAATGTCTTTTCTTTTTCTCCAATTGTTAATAGGTTTTCCGCAGCTTTGGGATTAACAAGCCTATTTCCTGCGTCTTTTAATAGTTGATGAATTACAATATTTTTTACCTCTAAATTTTCTCCTATTTTATTAAATTTCTTTGCCATACCCAAAAAAAGCTTCGTATATAATATTTCTGAATTAGTTTCTTCCAAATATACAAACATTATTAAATGTAAGGTTTACGGATTTCCGTAATTTACTTTTTTATTCTTTACTAAAATTCCTAATATAAACCCGATATTCAATTTTACATATTTTTTATTTTTTCATCATTGTTTTTAATTATAATTTAAACTATAAATATTTTAATTTAATTATAAATAATTTAAGTTTACTTTGGTTGAAAAATAAATAAATTTCCCCTATAATTACCCCTATTGGAAATCGACCCACGATAAACCCACTATTTAAAGGAAAGTTTACAAAATCGGTGGGTTCTGGAGAAACCACTTTAAAACCTCTAATTCAGTTTAGAGGTTTTTTTGTTTTTATTCATTCTGATTATGTTCTTCAAAAATTACATTGTCTATTTTGAGGATCAAATCTAATGTTGCTTTTAATAATTGAGAATCTGTAAATAGTTGAATGTTTATATATATTTTTAGGAGCTAGTATTGGTGAAGGAAAATGAGATTGGTTGATTGCATCGGGGAAATTTTGCGTTTCTAAACAAAATGCCTCTCTTTCTTGATATATGTGATTCTCTTTTCCTTTTTCATTCTTAATCCAATTGGCGGTATATAATTGTAAGCCCGGCATAGTGGTAAATACTTCCATTTTTCTTCCCGACTGCGGCTCTATAGCGGTAGCTGCTAACTCTAAATTATGTATACGGTGTTTTAAAACAAAATTATGATCATATCCTTTCCCTATAGCTAACTGCTCGTGATCTGTATCAATTCTGTCTCCAATACATGTTAAGGAGGTAAAATCAAACGGGGTATTTTTTACAGTTAAGATCTCACCTGTAGGTTCATGGCTTTTTGTAAGAGGAGTGTAAAAATCAGCTTCAATCTGCAATTGATGATTATTTATTGTTCCACTGCCTTCTCCCGCCAAATTAAAATAAGAATGATTTACCAGGTTGAGTATAGTTTCCTGATCCGTTGTCCCTGAACAATCTAATTGTAATTCATTATTTTCACTAATAGAATAGGTTACTATTACAGTTACTGTACCCGGATACCCTTCTTCCCCGTCAGGAGAAGTGTATTGAAAAGTCACTTTTGAGGCAGAGGACTCTTTAACATCCCATATTTTTTTATCAAAACCAATCAAACCACCATGCAAATGATTGCCTCCATCGTTAATTGTTAATGAGTATTCTTTTCTGTTTAATGTAAATTTTCCTTTTTTAATACGATTAGCATATCTACCACAAATAGCTCCTTGATAGGATTCATTATTATCAATATATTCTTTTGCTGTATCATATCCCTGCACCACATCTGCCAATTTTCCCTCTTTATCTTTAACATTAATACTAACTATGGTTGCACCATAATTAGTTATTTGTACAATCATCCCATTCTTATTTTTCAAAGTGAATAATTGAACTTTTTGATTGTTGTGAACTGTATTAAAAGCCACTTCATTGATGATACCCATTATTTTAAAAGTCTAATTTAACAGCTCCTTTTTCTCGAATAAATAAAGGATGACAAGAACCGGCACCAAATAAATGATTTAAAGTTGTAGTGTATCTTTCAAGCAAATCTTCAGGTACAAAGGCTTGTATCGTTCCTGCGAATCCTCCTCCATGCACACGCCAGGCTCCAGCACCTTTTAATACTGCTTCGCTATAAGCTAATCCCAATGAAACTGCTTGTTCTTTTATGTTACCTGATACATAAACATTTTGATTGTACATATACGAACTATGTCCTGAATCTATGACCAATTGTAAAAATCCTTTAAAATCATTCTTCTCTAATGCTATTACTTCATCTACTACCCGGTCATTTTCGCACTCAAAGTGAATTGCTCTTAAAATAGCCCGATCTCCCACTTTCTGACGGATAGATGGCGCAATATCCATTACTTTTTCCAAAGTAGTTTCTCTCAGCACACTGCATCCTAAATGGGCTGCAACCTCTTTCATCTCTTTAGGTAAAACAGCATATTCATTATTCAAGTTGGTATGATCCCCTCGGGTATCTGTAATTACAAGAGAAAAACCAGTAGATTCAAAATCAAAATCTACTTTTTTAACAATAGGATTCGCTACATCAGCAAAATCAATGGTCACCAATCCTCCTACCGAACAAGCTACCTGATCCATCAATCCACAAGGCTTTCCAAAGAAAACATTTTCTGCATATTGTCCTATACGAGCATTTAGGATGGGATTTAATGTACCTTCATTAAATAAATGGCTAACAATTACTCCAATTAATACTTCGAATGATGCTGACGAACTTAATCCAGAACCTTTAGGAACGCATCCGTCAATTACGGCGTCGAATCCTCCTATTTTATATCCCAATTCATTTAATCGGGCATTAATCCCACGAACAAGGGCGTTTGGAGTTGAAAATTCATTTTCGTTGGGAATAAGATGACTTAGATCTACTTCGAATGTCTCGTAGCCTGAAGATTCAATCCGGATTATATCTGAATTATTTTTAGCAGCAATGGCAATATTATCCAGGTTTACTGCACCCGCCAATACGCGGCCATGATTATGGTCTGTATGATTACCTCCAATTTCGGTCCGTCCCGGTGAACTGAAAACAGAAACCTCTTTATCCCCAAAAACTTCTTTGAAACGATTTAATGTTTTGGTATATCGGATTGCCTGCTGACGTAATAATTCTGAATTTCTTCCATATAATTCTCTAAAAAGAGGGATATTTCCCTCATTAACTAAAGAATCAATATATTTAATATTTGACATTTACTTGTATCTAAATTTATAAAACAGTCTATCTTTATTAAGAGCTATTCAAATTTTTTAAAAATTAATTCCTTTCCCTATATGAGGCAGCAACTCCATATCATTACCCTATAAAGCCTTAATAATTTTTTGACTTACCCTTTTTAGTAATAAGGTTGTTTAAACTTTTATATTCATTATTTTAGGCACAAAAGTTTTAAACACTTAAGTTTTTCAGAACCAAGCCTTATGCGTAATAAGTACACCTAAGTTTTGTGAAAATCTTTACCTATTGAGCGAAGTCGAAATGTTCGTCTTATGCGAACTTTTCTGCGGTATTACATTCAACTTATTTAAGTGAACTCAAGTGTTTTAAAATGAAACCTTTTGTAACTTCTGTGGTTTTGTAAAATAAAAACAACTTTAATAATAGCTTCGACAGGTTCAGACTGACAACGCTCAAAAATTTCGGTTGGCATTCGACTTTTCACCCTGAGCCTGTCGAAGGGATCTCAATAAGAAAATCTTTGTTAATCATTAATCCCAAGTATTAATTAAAAGGATAAGCCAATAATTTTATTTATTTTTATAATGAATTGTTGAACTTTTTTTAAGAATTTCTGCACTTTGTTCAGGAGTAATATCTCTTTGGGCTTCCGCTAACATTTCGTATCCCACCATAAATTTCTTCACGCTGGCTGAGCGAAGCAACGGAGGATAAAAATGCATATGAAAATGCCATTCTTCATGCGTTTCTAAATCTGTAGGAGCCTGATGTATTCCGGCAGAATAAGGGAAAGAAATGGAGAAAATATTATCGTATTTTGTAGTTAAACCTTTCAACATCTGAGCAAATAAGGCTTGATCCTCATATGAAAAATCCGATAGGCTATTTAAGGGATTTTTACTGATAATCATTGTTTCAAATGGCCAGGTTGCCCAAAATGGAACCAAAGCTACAAAAGCTTTATTTTCTAATATAATCCGCTCATTAATTTCTATTTCTCTTTGAACGTAATCAGACAGAAGCGTTGTTCCGTTTTTATCATAATAGCTCTTCAAGTTTTGCTGTGTTCTGGCCACCTGAGAAGGAATGGATGACTGTGCCCAAATCTGCCCATGAGGATGAGGATTACTACAACCCATTATTGCTCCTTTATTTTCAAAAATTTGAACATGATTAATGTAATCCAGTTTTCCCAGATTCTGATATTCTTCCTTCCAGACAGACACTACTTTTGTAATTGCTTCTACGGACATTTCAGGAAGAGTCAATGAGTGATCTTGTGAAAAGCAAATTACCCGGTTAATTCCTCTTTCGGGTTTAATTTTAAATAATTCATCCCCGGTTTCATCGAAGGTTACTCCTACGCTCAATAAAGCTCCAAAATCATTATCAAATACATATACACCTTCATACCTGGGGTTTTGGACTCCGTTAGCTCTTGAATTTCCCGGGCATAAATAGCATTCGGCGTCATATTGATTTTGAACGCTTGGTAACGGTTCTTCATGTTGTCCCTGCCATGGCCTATTGGCTCTTTGTGGTGATACTAAAACCCATTCATCCAATAAAGGATTATATCTTCTATGGGGATGATTTTTACTGTTAAATGAATTACTCATATTGAGTTTATTTTTATATCAGTTTAACCCATTTTCAGGGTTTAACTTATCCAAAATAGGTTCGGCTAATGTGTTTAATTCTTTAATTATTTTATTATTTTTCTGTTCAATAATTATAATCTCATTATTATCCTTTTTTAAATAGCATCCTGGTAAATACAATGTCTGCTGTGGCCCTACTGACCAATATCTTCCTAAATTAATACCGTTAACAAATACAATTCCCTTTCCAAAAGGTCGCATATCTAAGAAAGTGTCTCCCACTTTGGATACATTAAAATTTCCTTTGTAGATGGTTGGTCTATTCTCTTTTAAATCAGATTTTTGTTTGGCATCAATTACCGGAGCCTTTTCAAAAGGAAGCCCGTACATTTCCCAATCTCCTGTTATTTTTCGGTCATTAATAAATACAGGAGAAATAATTCCTTTTGTATTTTTATTAATAGCAGCTCCATAGTTAATTCTTCCCATGTTTTCTACCAGAATGTCTAGTTTTCCATTGAAGGGTATATTAACTTCACATTCATATTTTTTATAGTAACGATTAAGCTCTCCAACTTTTTCTCCATTCACATAAACAATTGCATAATCTCTTAATCCATCAAGTTTTAAGGCTCCTTTAATGGGCTGATTAAAATTTTTGCTGTACCAAACATAGCCATGCCCTTGATTTAATTGCTCAAAAGTTAAAGGATTGTCATTAATTACAGGTTTTACATTATTTTTTACATTTTCTAAATCAATTGCCTGAGACAATTTAATACCCTGAATCTGAATAACTGGAATTTTTGCAGGAATAGGCGGCGTAGAGGGAGTTTTTAACAATTCTCTTAATTTCAAATACTTTTCGGTTTCCCAGCCTGCTTCAGTAATAGGAGCATCATAATCATAACTGGTCATACTCGGCTGTATATCATGAGTTTTATCGTAATTAGCTCCAGAGGTAAACCCAAAGTTAGTTCCTCCATGTACCATGTAAATATTAAAAGAAATATCATTATTCATGAATTTTTCAATGTGGCTTTTTACTCTTTCCGCGGCTTTAAGAGGGAAAGGTTCTGCCCAATGATCTAACCACCCGGGATAGTATTCTGCTACCATAAAAGGACCTTCTCCATTATGAAATTTCTTGACTTCTTTCTTAATATTGTCTGGATCTTCGTCTCCATTTGCAGTTGGCAACGCTCCAGGCAAAGCACCTCCTTCAAATAACCAGTCTCCATCTGAAGTAAAAAACTCCATTCCTTTGAACCCCGCTTCTTTTAACTGATCAAATACAGATGAACTATATTTTTTATGATCTTCCAGTTTAATGTCTTCTCGTTGACTGACAAAAGACCCAAATTCATTTTCCCCCTGCACCATAACAATAGGGCCTCCATTAACAATCAGATAAGGTTTTACCACTTTGTAAAGCTCTGTGAAATATGCTTTTGTAGAATTTAAAAAAGGAGTATTGTATTCTCTGATTTTCATATCCTTGTCATTTTGCAAAAACCAAGGATAACCACCGAATTCCCATTCTGCACACACATAAGGTCCCGGACGAAGAATGACCATTAAGCCTTCTTCTTTTGCTATTTTCAAAAACTCAGCTAAATTTCGGTTTCCAGTTTGAAAATCCCATTTTCCAGGAGCTATTTCATGATAATTCCAAAATACATAAGTAGCTATTGTATTTAATCCCATCGCTTTAACCATTTTTAAGCGATGCCTCCAATAATCATGAGGAATTCTAGCATAATGAATCTCACCTGAATGCAATTTAACAGCCTGTCCGTTAAATTTAAATTCTCCTCCTTCGATTTTGAAAGATTCGTATTTAATAGGTTTTTGCTGTGCATTTATCGAATTTGCACCTATTAAGGACAAGGCTAAAATTATATTTTTAATAAGTTTCATAGTATGTATTATAGATCTAGTTTAGTTAGTAAAATAAATTTATAAAATTACCCAATGCAATCACACTAGTTCCTACCGGTTTTTGTGAATTTACCACCAGTTTAAAAATTTGGAAATATTTTAATAAGCTCTTACCCAACAACTGCTAAAAAAAAGACAAACCATCTTTCATAAGTAAAGTGTATTGAATAATTTTTTTCAAATGCAAAACTCAAAATTATTTCTATTACCAAAAACGAACATAAATAGCAGTTAGAAGTAATACAATAATGACAATCAGGAATAATGTTCTATTGTCCACTTTGAACATATTTTTGTCTGTGACAAAAGCTTTTGGATTTACTTTTGGCCCAAAAATACTTAAGAGAACCATTATAGCTACAGTAATGAAAAATGACCAACCCATATTGATAAGGAAAGGAATCTCTGTAATGGTTTTTACTACACCATTTTCCAATTTTTCATAGGTGAATGCTGTATAAATCCATGTTTCTTTTCCAAATAGTTCAACTGCAAAGCTGTTAAAGAAAATAGATAATAAAAAACCAAGAATAACTCCAACTATAGCAGCGGTTCCAGTAGTTCTTTTCCAAAACATCCCTAAAATAAACATAGCAAATACACCCGGACTAATAAAACCAGTATATTTTTGTATAAATGTGAAACCGCCTTCTCCACCAATTCCCAAAACATCTGTCCATGTAAATACCAAAGCAATAAGCATCGCCATTATGATTGCCCAACGTCCTGTTCTTACCATCTGCATTTCAGAAGCGTTGGTTCTTAAATATTTTTTATAAATATCCAAAGTAAAAATTGTGGATATACTATTTACTTTTCCAGCAAGTGATGCTACTATTGCAGCTGTTAAGGCAGCAACTGCAAGACCTTTAAGCCCAGATGGAAGCAACCCCAGCATTGCAGAATAAGCACTATCTTTTACCCCATTAAAATTTGACAAATGACCTTTTGTATAGAGTACGTAAGCTGCAATCCCGGGAAGCACAACAATTACAGGCATAAAAAGTTTTAAAAATCCGGCAAATAAAATTCCTGTTCTTGCTGTTTTTAAATCTGCTCCTAATGCTCTTTGGGTAATGTACTGGTTACACCCCCAATAATTAAGCTGTACAATCCATTGTCCGGCAAAATACATTGCTAAACCTGGCAAAGCTATATATTTCTGTGCTGCTAAATTTTCCGGCATTGATAAAGTAGTTGTTGTTATTCGTGGTTTATTCAGAATGAGTTTGAAATGTTCCGGAGCTTCTTTCAAAAGGGTATCAAAACCTGTTAGGGCATTTCCTATAGCAGCCCCATTAATTCTTTGATCCACAACCTGCAATGCCATATAAACTGTAGCAAAGCCACCAATAATAAGAACTGCTACCTGAATAACATCCGTGTAGCCAATGACTTTCATTCCTCCCAATCCAATAAACAACGCCATCAGTAAAAGTGCAATCATAATGATATGCAGATGACCTGCACCCAGCAATGAATCAATAGCCACAGCTCCTAAATAAAGAATGGAAGTAAGATTAACAATTACATACAAAAACAGCCAAAAAACAGCCATAATAAGAGAAACAGACTTATTATATCGTGTTTCCAAAAACTGGGGCATTGTATAAATTTTATTTTTGAGATAAATTGGTATAAACCATACCGCTATAATTATAAGTGCAATGGCAGCCAGCCATTCGTAGGCGGCAACAGCTACTCCTATGAAAAATCCTTCTCCACTCATCCCAATAAATTGTTCTGCCGAAATATTAGAGGCAATCAAACTCGCTCCAATTGCCCACCATGTCAATGAGCCTTCTGCGAGGAAATAATCTTTACTTCCTGCAGTTTTTGATTTTTTCCGCTTGTATATCCATAAGCCGTATAGTGTTACAACCAAAAAATAAATTAGAAATATAACAAAATCAAATGTTGATAGTTTTCCCACGCTTAAAATTTTTATAGTAAGTTTATCATAGATTTCTCTAGTTTTTCAGCACTTTTATGTACTCTAAAGTATTTAATAGTTCAGCACTTCCAATAGATCATTTAAAACAAAACTGAATCTTTTGCGCCAAAACTATACAAAAGGAAACCTTATATTATCAAATGTATAAATTTGGAAAACACTTCCATACTTGTTCCTACCAGTTTTTGTATATTTACTACTAGTTAAAAAAATGGAAATATTATGAAGCTTATTAAAATAATTCCCGATTCGGTTGTCCCTAAATACCAACAGATTATAAATTCCATTGAACAAGCTCTTGCCCAGCAACTGCTGAAAAAAAATGACAAACTACCTTCCATAAATAAAGTGTGCATGGAATTTGGCATTTCCCGAGACACCGTCCTGTATGCTTATGAAACACTGAAAAAGAGAGGTATAGTAAACGCCATTTTAGGTAAGGGATACTATATAAAAAGTACCGATTGGGATTTTGAAGAGCGAATTTTTCTATTATTTGATGAGCTGAATGCTTTCAAGGAAACCCTTTATAATTCATTTTTGGAAGAGCTGCAACAAAGATCTAATATCCACGTTTTTTTCCACTATTTCAATATAGATGTCTTCAAGAAGTTAATTGAAGAAAATAACGGAAACTACACAAAATACATAATAATGCCAGGCAATATGAATGATACGGCACCCATTATCAAGATGCTTCCCAAGAAGGACGTTTACCTATTAGATCAAACCAATTTACATTTAAGAGAATATTCATCAGTACACCAGAATTTCTCAAAAGACATGTATAATGGTCTATCAAAAGCGAAAAAATTGCTTGAAGCCTACCGAAGACTGATTCTTATTTTCCCCGGAAAAAAAGAGCCTATAGGTATGGTAGAAGGATTTACAGGTTTTTGTAAACAGTATAAAATGAAATATGAGATTATCTGTAATTTCACTGATGAGGAAATAATGAACGGAGACGTATTCATAATTCCGGATGACAGGCATTTAGTAAATGTCATTAAGCAATCTAAAAAACAGAAGCTAAAGATTAGAAAGGATTTCGGCATTATCTCCTACAACGAAACACCTCTTAAAGGTATTGTAGAAAATGGTATTACTACAATTTCTACAGATTTCTGGCAAATGGGAAAGATTTTGGCAGAAATGGTTCTCAATACCAAGCAAGGTAGAATTGAAAATGCTTCTGATTTAATTATCAGGAATTCCCTATAATTGATTTGAAATAAATTTATTATCTGAAGTTGTTTCATAAAAATACAAGCCAAAGCTAAAAATGAGGAAACATTCTGAACCCAATGTATGCCTGTTTTTGAAAAAGGCTCAGATTATAAAATCCAAGCCTTGATTTTTTAGCTTACTCATTTCTTGAAATCTTGTCAAGAAAATGTAAATTCTTTCTCCTGCTTTTAATCAATTTTGTTATTAAAAGTCAATAGAATTCAGTGTTTTATCAACCAGCAATCCGTTAGTAGCTTTTATATTAAATGATCCGTTTCGTTTTGCTTTAAATTTAATAATGAATAAATCTGCTGTTCCTTCTAAGGGACTTTTTTGTCCTACATTAACCAGCGTAGGATATAATATCTTCTCTTTGTTGGTATGCAGTCTGTCATAAGTCAGGTTTTCCATCTGGCCGATATTTAATGGTGTTATTCCTATGTATTCCAATTCCTGCTGGTTATATGGAATAGCAAAACTCAATGCATTTACAGATTGCAGATTACTACCTTTTACTACTACTTCAACAATATCATTCTTAGCATATTGCTGTTTTGAAGCAGAGGCTGTAATGCTGCCTTGCAGTGGTTTCAATTCTTCATCGCTTACTCCTCCATCTATTTTTGTAGCGACGTTAGAAATATCAAATGCATCAATGAAGCCGTTCTTATTTATATCCCCATGGCTAATATATCCTTCAAAATCAGAATCTCCTTTTCTCAGACCTGTATAATTCATATATGAAGTAAAGTCATTCCTATCAATTTTCTGATCATTATTGATATCGCCGGGAAGCAAACTTGAAGATCCGGGAACTTTGAATATATATAATTCGTTTCCACTACCAAAGTTTTTGAAAGCACTGCTGACTTCAATCTTCATAAATCGTGTGGTAGGATGGGTGGCGAAGTCTAAAGATTTATTTATGTTATTTCTATCCCATGTAAAAGAGCCAAGTTCTGTCCAGTCTTTTTTATTATCACTATACGAAATTTTACCATTCATCCATACTCCGTTATAGCCGCTGTTTCTAGGGATATATTCTAATTTACTGATGGTGTTGATGGAGCCTAAGTCTAAAATTATCTCAAAAGGAACTTTGCTTTTTTCATAATCCGAATGCCAGCCTATGCTCAGATCCTGATCAAAAAGATTTTCTATGCCTTCTCCTTCCTGACTTGGAATTGTAACGGTAGCTTTTATGCCTTTAATGGCAAATTCGTAAGGGTTTTTACTGGTTCGGGACGAGAAAGAAACCCAATCAGAAGTATTGGTTTTATTTACGGCTCTTAATTTGAAATCATATTTCGTTTCAGGAGCCAATCCTTCAAACAAGAAAGAGGTATCTTTTATATTACTGTATACCATATTGTTACATAATATTTCATAGTAATCAGCATTAGGGATTTTATTCCATGATGGCAATATAGAATATGCAGTGTTTGTATTTTCTGAAGTGATTGGCTTTAAAGCTTCTGCAAATGCTCCGGAGTTATTTTTTAATTGGTTAGAATTGGTAAACTGGTAATCTTTAATGATAAGCTCTACTTTGTTTTTGCTTATATCGGTAATTTCTGTTTTCACCCAAAGTTGTGGATTTCGGGTAATCGAAACTTTTGAAAACTCAGAATCTTTTGTAGAGAAATTATTGAATTCCGGTTTGCTGTTGTAAAAATAAACGTTGGTGGCATTATTAAATTCATCTAAGGTATTTACTGTATTCAGATTTATATTTTTACCTCCAACAGAAAGTTTTACACCGGATGGTTTTTTAGTAACATTAATTATAAATTCTGTCATTTTTTCTTTTTCAAAACCATTAAAGTTACCTTGAGTAGGAGAAATACTTATTGTTGCTGTATTTTTAACTACCCTACTTTCTATAAGGGTGCTTACAGATTCATTTTTCTTATAATTTTCGGTTATGCCATCATCATCATATTCTGTAAAACTGGATTTCTCTGAAGGATACACTTCATAAATTCTTAATTTTTTATTGATTTGATGAACGTTGTTGTTGGGATTTACCATCGGAATAATAGCGCCTGGCTTCACAAATAGAGGAAGTTTCCAAATTGGGGCATCGAAATGATTTAAAATAATCCCTCCCTCATAAGTTTGTCCTGTAAAGTAATCAATCCAATTGCCTTTAGGAAGGTAAATATTATTTCTGATATCATTTCCTTCTTTATCTATTTTTGTGGCCTGATATACTGGAGCTACCAGAAAATAAGGTCCATACTGGTACTGATACTGAGTAGATTTCCCTAAAGTATATTCATTAACCTCATCTAAAAACATTGCTCTGATGATTGGCAATCCATCTACGGCTTCCTTAGCTATACTATACGTATAAGGCAGCAGGGTGGATTTCAATTTTAAATAGTTCCTGTTAATAGAAGCAGCGGATTCACCCAAAGCATGAGGATACTTTTCGTTTGCTCCCCAGCCATCCATGTTGAGCTGCATAGGGGTAAAGGTTTTCCATTGGAAATCCCTTGTATTGATAATCGCGTTTTTCCCGCCAAAAATACCATCCATATCCGAAGTAATGTTAGGCTGGCCAGACAAACCAGAACCTATATAGGTAGGAATATGGAATCTGATATATTCCCATTCGCCACCCGTTTGGTCTCCTGTCCAGATACCGGCATATCGTTGTGAACCAGCCCAACCGTCCAGCGAAATGATAAAAGGACGGCTCCCGTTACCATAGCGTGGTATTATCTGAGCCACATCTGAAATGCCGTTAAGCCCGAATGAGTAGCCAGGGCCTACCCAGGCAACATCCGTTTTTAGGACTCTTACGCCTGCGTCACCCACTTCTTTTATGATATCTCTCTGCAAAAGAGCACTTATTCCTTCTTTTGGATGCAAATCAGACTGTGTCCACAATCCTATTTCTACACCGTTTTTTCTGGCATAATTTCCGAGAGATTTTAAGTTAGCTATATTGCCATCCAAGGTTTCTGTCTGTCCGTATCCTGCACTGTAACCATCATTTGGCAATATCCATCCTAAAGGCATATCTGCATTTTTATAGCGGTCTATAACGGCTCTGGCAGAAAACTGATAATTGTTTTTTTCTCCATTTAAAGATTCTTTAACTCCTCCATTATCTTTTTGGCTTTCTTTATATCTTTTTCCGTCTTCAAATAGGATTCCTTTATCATCTTCTTTCCAATAATCTCTATTGTAGGCATTAAGATGACCTTCATAAAAACCAAACTTAGGTAAAAGTATGGGGTTTCCCGTGAGCTGGTAAAAATCATTCAACAAAGATTTAGGATGATCATCTACCATAAAAAAAACATCCAGGTAATCAGTCTCATGAGCCAGTTTCACTTCATTTTTATTTTGTTTACCAAAATCATAATATCCTTTTTTGAAAGTATGCCACATAAAACCATATCCATTTGTAGACCAGTAATAAGGATTTGGAGAGGCTACGCCACCATCAGTCCAGTTATTTTGATTAACAATTAAAATCGTATTTCCTTTATGAGAAAACCGGCCGTTTTGTACACCGCCTCCATAGAAATATTCATCTTTTCCCTGAGATAAAGTAAGCACTGCTTCTTTGGAATTAAATTCAATGGGAGCCATAAAAGAAAAAGCCTCTTTATTAAGGTTCAGGTTAAACACTTTAAATAAAGAAGTTGTTTTGTCAATTTCTATTTTTATTTTACGAGTAGAAATAGAAATAGTCTGTGGTAAATTGTTGACTGCAATTTCTTGTACTTTTTTTCTGGGCTGATCTACCAAAATCTGAGCGGGAGGTATTGCTTCAAGACTTCTTACTTCTCCACCTTTGGGATCGAAAAATAACCGAAAGATATTTTCTCCATAAAAATCTATTACTATTTTTTTATTGTCAGAAAGCAAAACTTCTACTGAAGTTTCTCCTTTCCCAGCAACATTTTCAATTTTTTGAGCCTGAGTTTTTCCAATGAAGAAAAGAAAAGAACTCAGGAGTAAAATCTTTTGAATTTTTGAATTTAAAACTGCATTCATTTACCTTGATTTTATTTATTAATTTACATTTTATACTACTCTAAGAAATTAAGATTAAAATCAACTTTTAAGATAAAAACCAATTGTAACCCAATGCTATTCAAACACTTTCAAAAGTAGTTTTTTTTGTTAAAAGAGTAGCTCTCTTTTTAAAAACATGGATAACTTATTGAACGATTTCGTTTAAAAAGCTACCCATATTTATTTTAATAACAGACTAATAAAATCTGTGTGCTTGTATAATCACTGTTTAATTTTTAATCAGCCTGGTTTTATAAACCTGACCTTTTTCGTCTTTTACAGAAACAAGGTATATCCCAGAATTGAATGTGCCAAGACTGTTATTGATATTATCATTGAGGGTTTTAATATCTCCTTCAGACTGCAATACTAAAGATCCTGATAATGAATATACAGACATTGTATATTTTCCTTTTGAATCAGCCAGTTCCAGTTTCACGGCATCTGATGATTTCGCAGGATTAGGATAAATCATCAGTTTACTTACTTTATTTACTTCAGGAGCTGCTGAAGTTTTTGCTTTAGAGGCTGCTGAAATTTTTGGATATACCAATATTTTGCTCCCGTTATAGCCTACAGCGTACACTTTAGCTGATCCTGTGGGATATTCTATTATCGTAGTGTGGTTTGTGGTATCTCCAATACCTGCCAATGATATTCTAGCCAAAGCACCATGAGTATCATAAACTTCATATGCTACAACATTTTTCCATACATTAACCTGGTCTACTTTAAGCTGAGGACCTGTAGCAGTGTTTAATAAAGTAACTCCATTTCCGGTGGTTCCTGATAAAGGGAGCTTATCTCTGAATACTTTTACGTTATGTGCATTAATATAATTCATTACCGGAGAGACGGGCTTAGGGTAATTTTTTGCTTTAACTGCTGCAATGGTAGCATCAATCATATTTTGCGTAACGGTAATATTTTGTACTCCATAATCGTTTATGTTTATATTGACAGGTCTTAGGAAACCTGCATCGGTAAAAAAGTCTGTGAGATCTTCTTGTACAGCATCACAAGTATTTTTAACAAATTCCATAGAGAGCTGTCCGTTGGTTAAATTGGCAGCGTCTGTGTTTCTTGATTTTTCTGCTACATTACCATACCAATGTGCATAGTCTACCCCAGATGCAGGTGACGGATGTTCTTCATCTGTAAGGGCAAGCCCTCCTCTGGCTGCGCCAGCCACCTGATAATACAATTCTAATTGCCAGAATGGACGGAAAATAAGAAAGTTATAGTCCTCAATATTTTCAGCAATAGTCCTCAGCACGTTTTTCTTACCTATAAGAGTATAATTTACACTTTTATTTGCTTTACCCCCTTCTAGTTCTGCTCCGGAGTCAGTTGTTTTAAATGGTTCTCTTTCTAATCTTGGTACCCCTTTACTCATTGTATATTCATTCCAAGCAGAGTAAATATTATTAGTTACTTCGCTTAGCCCTATCCAGCTAAGATTCGGTCTAATTTGATTTACGTGTCCTAGTTCGTGCCCCACGCCCCAGTAATCCATATTACTGACAGAGGTACAGCTAGCAGGTCCCCAAGTTAAATCAAAGTGAGCTCCAGGATTATATTGAAACCAGCCTCCTTTGGATTCAGTATATGCAAATTGGCGATTTTTTGGTGATTTACCATATTTAAACAATCCCATTAGTATTCTTTGTTGTCTTATGATATTATCATAAGCGTTGATGAATTCAGCAGGATTATCCGGAACATATGTCCTTAAAGCACTTTTATCAAATACCAGGTGAATATATTGGCCTCTGATATCTAATTTATGGGAAGCATTATTTAGCAATAATGTTTTCCATTCCGCCGCAGTAATAGTTGCCGCAGAATCAAAATAGCCATTTAAGGTGCCTGTAACAATATTAATTTTAACTGGAGGCAAAGCACTGTTATCATTGTAATAACTGATATATCCTAATCCTCCTGTTTCACTCTCAATAATATTTAATCCTGCTTTAAGAGGATATGATTTTTCCGTAAATTTTCCTTCGTTGGCAAAATTGTGTACTTTTAAAAATACAGGACCTGGGGCACTGTCCATAAATAAAACAATTTTAGTATTTGCCTTAAATACAATTCCTGTCATATTCTCAAATGAATCATAAGCATCTGTTTTTAATGCATTCCGGGTAGTCTTTAAGGTAGGATATACTTCATATGATTTTACTCTGTATTTTTTATTATAGGTTTTACTAAAGAGACACTGAGCCAATGCTTTATAAAAAGGGTTGGTAATTCCGTCTATAATTTCCTGGGTAACGCCCGGCTTCAGTTCAGAATAAATGTTATCTGCAAAAATATCTCCATAAGGAAGTACTTTCTTAGGATAAAACGCCATTTCTGCACAGCTCGCAAAATTATTCAAGCCATTTTGGACAACAATTTTAATATTGGCTGGAGTAATAGTAGATGGAAAATGAACATCTGTAATTGCGCCAGTCATACCAAAATCATAATTCATAAGTGGTATGTAAGTGGTATTGCTTATTGTATTATATAAAATTGATACTTTTCCGAAAAAACCATTATTCTGCCCGTCCTGTCTTGGGATATAGCGCAAATAGCCTATAGGCTTTGTCCCATTAAAGTGATAGTTTAACGTAATAGGAAATACATTGGATGTTGGCTCCCACTCAGAGTGATAAAATGTGGAAGTATCTCCATCAAAGCTCATTTTTAAACTATTATTTCCTTTTTTAGTTTCTTTACTGGAAGCAAAAGATCCTGCTGCTATAACGGGTACTTTTACGTTATTGGTTACAGCAGACAGACCACCAATTGGCGGTTTACAATCATCTATGCTATAAACAGGCGGTTGTTGAGATGAATAAAATTTCATTTCAGCACAACTAGAGAAATTACCTCCTCCTTCTGTTATGTAAAGCCTAATAATGTAAGGTTTAGGTATGGGTGATGACGATAGATCTATCGTCTTCTTTTTATTGTTTTCCGCCCACACAACCTGACTTTTCTTTTGAATGAAAGTAGTAGGATTGTCCTGAGTGGAATAATAGACATCTACTTTTGTCCAGATACCATTAGTTTCTGTAGCTCTTGGTATATATTCAAGTTTGTTTATACTTTGTACATCTACAAAGTAAAAATCCAGTTGATCCGGAATACCGTTGGCATTCCATAAGGAGTGGTAGGTTGTTGCGTCATTATCATCAATGCAATTTTCTACTTCTGAACCAGGTTCAGAAGGCTGTAATGATGTTACTTTATAGGCAGTTATTTGGTATTGTGCTTTCGATAAAGAAAACAACATACACAACATAATTAATGTGTAAAACTTTGCTTTCATTTTTATTTTTGGATTAAAATAGCAGACATAGATATTATGTCTGCTAACATATTTATTGATTAATTTTTAATCAGTTTACAGTTATAAATCTGATCTTTTTCACCTTTTACAGAAACAAGATATCTTCCAGAATTGAATGTGCCAAGACTTTTATTGATATTTATTAAGGGACTAATACCTCCTTCAGATTTCAATCATAGAAAATCCTGATAATGAATGTACAGATATCTTAAATGACCTACTTCTAGTTTAAGGTAGCTGATGATGATTTCGCAGGATTAGAGTAAATCATAGTTTACACTTATTTTATTTACCTCAAGAACCTGCTAAAGGAATCGGATATACCCGTATCAGAAGTATCATAAACTTCATACTCATCTTTTATGTATATTAATATCCTTTTGCCGCCTGAGCTTCTTTTAATTTTGGATTTAAATCTACCGCAGTCTGAGGGTAAGGGAATCTGTAAAACTTATCATTCCATACTCTTTTTGCAACCTGTGTATTGGTAATGTCATAAATGGTTTTCATTACATTTGGGGCAATCTTCCATCTTCTGATATCGTAAAATCTGTGTCCTTCATTCGCTAGCTCTATTCTTCTTTCATTTCTGATAATATCCCTCAAAGTTTCCTTGGTCTGTGTTCTGCTAATTGCTGGCATCCCTACTCTAGTTCTGATTTTGTCTAGTGCATCATAAACAGAGGCATCCGGCCCATACAATTCATTTTTTGCTTCAGCATAGGTAAGTAATACCTCTGCATAGCGAATCAGCATAAAATTATTACTCGCATTTAAGTTTTCATCTAATGAGTTATAATCTGCCATTTTTTTGTAGTTATAGCCAATTTTCGATGTATTGTTTCCTCCTTTGCTCCATGTGAACAGCTGGCTTGTTCCAAATCCCTGCAGGTAAGACCAAGGCCCATTGGGGTGCATAATACTTGCATATAAACGGGTATCTCTGTTTTTAAACTCGTCCAGATAGGCATCATTTGGATTTCCATCATTATAGTTTGAAGCTCTTACAGCATCAGAAGGGGGTGTAAATGCCGTTCCATCTTTATTCCAATAGGCATTTACCAAATCAATTGTTGGGGTTATAGAGCTCCATCCACTCTCTTCATTGGGCAATAGGAGAAGGGTCATGGAATTACTGTATGTTCCTTTTGAATCAGGTACATATTGAGCTTCTAAAATTGATTCTATACTGCCCTCATTTTTTGCCCAGAATAACGCCTGATAATTACTTAAGCCTTTGTAAAAATTATCTTTATCTGTGGCAGAAGTAAAGGTAACAAAGCTGTCATAGTCTGTACTTGTGTCTATTGAAGCCATATTAAAAAGACTGTACGTTCCGGAGTTCATTACCGATTGAGCAGCCTCGTAAGCTTCTTTGTATTTTCCTGTGTATAAATATACTCTTGCCTTAAATGCCAATACTGCGCCTTTTGTTATTCTACCCTTATCCTGACCAGAGGTATAGGTAATTGGTAAATCATTTTCTATAGCACTCAATTCACTGGTTACAAAATTATCAATTTCAGCTTCAGAAACAGGGGTAAGGGAGGCATCATCTAATTCACCTGATTTTTGCACGAGTGGAAGCGCTCCAAAATACTGGGATAAATCAAAATAATTGAAAGCTCTTATAAATCTGGCTTCTGCTTTATATCTGCCTGCCAAATTTTTGTCCATGGGAATTTTATCAATATTCTCTAAGAAGGTATTTACCTTCCTAATGGTAGTAAAGTCATATCCGAAATCTTTAGAAGGCAGTATATCTCCTGCAGAAGCATCTACTGCATTTGTTTCCCACGGATATTGAGCATATGAATTATCGGTAAAACTATCGTTGTATAAGCTGCTATAAGCTGCTCCAGACAGGTATGCATAAATGCCGTTTAATGCCATGGTAGCATCTTTTTCAGTTTTCCAAAATGTATCTTCTGATATTTTGTCTTCCGGAAACCTATCTAAATTACAAGAACTAGTCACTACAGCTAGGGAAACTGATAGTAATATAATTTTTATTTTTTTCATTTTTTAGATGTTTATTAAATTAAAAAGTAGCATTTATACCAAACGATATGGTTTTTAAGTTTGGATACGTGGAACGGTCACTTGCCATTTCAGGATCAAAATCTTTTACTCTTTTGTCTCCTCTGAACGTAAAGTAATTTTCTAAGTTGGCATATATTCTGAATTTTTTCAATCCTATACGGCTAATGGTTTCCTGAGGAATGGAATATCCCAAAGTAACAGACTTAATTCTAAAGTAACTGGCATCAAAAAGCCAAAAATCTGAAGCAACACCAATATTCTGAGTTCCACCTCCAGACGGCAAAACCCTATGGTATAATGCATTAGGATCTGGATTCTCAGGAGTCCATCGGTTATCCAGGACATATTGTTTTGCACCTGCCCCATTGAAAAATGCCTGAGAAGATTCTTTATCCAGATATACCTGAACATTCTTTACCCCCTGCCCTACTATGTTAAGATCAAAATTTTTATATCTGCCTCCTATGCTTAGTCCATAGGTAAAACTTGGTACGTCATTTCCTATAACTGTCCTATCATTCTCATCAACAACTCCATCTCCATTAATATCCACATACTTTATATCGCCAGCCTGAGAAGAGCTGTATAACTTAGGATAATTATTATTAATATCCTCCTGGGTTAAGAGACCAGCAGTTTTGTATCCGTAGAAATCGCCAATTGAACCTCCTACTTGTGTTATCCAGTTATCTTTATACAGAGGTTTGCTATTGATAAGTGAAAGAACTTCATTACGGTTTTTAGCAAAATTAGCATTGATATAAAAGTCCCCATTTTCAAAATTCTTATTGTATCCCAAAGTAATTTCTATTCCTTTATTTACCACATCACCCGCATTTATAGGAGGTGTTTGGTTTTTTACCGGATCACTGTCCATAATTACCCCTGTTTCATATGGCAATTGATTGTTCATTAAAGCCCCTTTTGTAAGACGGTTATATACATCTACCGAGAAAGTGAAAGTATTATTGAATAGAGATCCATCCAGACCAATATTTTTGGTAACAATTTTTTCCCAGCCTATACCCGAAAAACCAAGCTTACCTGGTGATACTGAACCAACAATAACATTCCCCAGAACTGTAGAATTACTATCCATATAGGTCTGGCTGTCATAATAACCGATGGTATTGATAGATCCGGCACTACCATAGGAGCCTCTTAATTTTAGTGTATTGATAAAATTCAGGTTTTTAATAAAATTCTCTTTATCTAACCTCCAGGAAGCCATAACTGCAGGAAAATACCCCCACCTGTTTTCCTTAGCAAAACGCGAAGAAGCATCTGCTCTTATAATCCCTTCTAAAAAATATTTTTCCTGATAATTATAATTGATACGTGCGAAAACAGACTGGAAAGCATATTGGCTGGTATTAGATTTCAATTCATCTAAGGTTCCGTCAAGGGTAGAAAGAGCACTTAAAGAATGCAATCCATCTTTTGGTATATTAGATTTTCTACCCTCTATTATTCTACGTGTATAGTCTTCATAAGAAGCCCCTCCCAAGACTTTAAAATAATGTGATGATATTTTTTTTTCATAACCTACCAAAACCTGAGTATTAAGCAATTCATCTGATTCCCATTTTTCATGATAGTTATTAACTGCTCTTGCCGTTGCAGCAATAGGAACTTTAGTTAAAAAATTGTTTACAGGGCTTAGCGTATTTGTAAATTCACCTAAACGATAGTTCCAGTTTGAGTAGCTGATTTGGGCATCTATATTTAATCCTTTTACAGGAGTATAACTGGTGGATAATGCTCCCATAAATTTTTGATCATTTGACTTGGAATCTCCTCCTTCTATGTTATTTCTTATAGGATTGGTATTCGCAAATGTATTATCTACTTTACCTGCATTTATAGATCCCCACCATCCGTTGGATTGCCTTAATGCCATAGTAGGAGTTATTCTTGCCAGTTCTCTAGTATTAATACCACCTCCCTGATCATTGATCATTTGTTTGATAAACGATATATTAGAATTGACGGTAAATTTTTCACTTAATTTAGAGGAGGTATTTGCCCTGAAAGAATATCTGTCCATACCTTTTGTAGGGGATAGAGACTCCTGTTTCAGATATCCTAAACTTGCGAAATAACGAATTTTATCTCCCCCTGATACGTTAATCTCATTATTTAGGAGGTTTGCCATTTTTCTATAAGTGGCTTTATACCAGTCTGTGTTAGGGTATCGATCAGGGTCTGTGCCAGCAGCTGTAAGATCGATTTGTTCTTGCTTGTATTGAGAAAAATGACCGACACTATTATCTGCGTTGAAATATGCTTCATTTTTTAGTTTCATATATTCAACAGCATCTACATACTTGGGTAAATAAGTGGGTGTCTGATAGCCATTATACATATTATAACCTATACTCATCTTCCCTCCGCCGCCTTTTTTGGTCTCGACAAGAATGACACCATAGCCAGCTCTTGTACCATAGATTGCTGCTGCTGCATCTTTTAATATGCTTATGTTTTCAACATCAGCCGGACTCAGCCTGGAAAAGTCTGCAGCACTAGAAAGAATACCATCTATAATATAAAGTGGCGAATTACCCGCAACACTTCTTCCCCTTACATTTAATGCGGGTACAGAACCTACATCTCCTAAAGAAGATTTAATTGTAACTCCGGGTAATGCACCTTGTATACTCGCTGTTAAGCTTGTTGTTGGGCGGTCCTGCAGTATCTTTTTATCAACAGAAGCTATAGATCCGGAAACAGTTCCTTTTTTCTGTTTTCCATATCCTACCAAAACAATTTCTTCCACATCTTTTACTTTTTTAGTGATAGAGTCTGAAGGTTTGTTTTTAGTTTTCTGTGCATCCACTAATGTTATAGATGACATTAGAAGTGCACTCAAAATAATAGTTTTTTTCTTCATGTTTTATTAAGTTTATTAAAATGTTATTCTATTTAAGGGTAGTTGGCTTCTTACCAATCTTTTTTATAAATAAGATATGATAAGAAAAATCTAAAGGTTTTATATTACTCTTTGCTCTTCAAATTCTATAGAAACAAATGACTATTTCAGTACTGTTTTCACATTTAAACAATTGTTTCTATTTTTTCGTTTGTTCCAGCATAATTGGAAAATATGGAAAAGGAAACCTCCTGATGATCCACAAATACTCTATCTATTTTCTTCTTATTTTGTTTGATTGCAAGTCTTGTTTGAGTGTGAACTAACTATTGCTATAACATTAACTCTATGTTACTCAAATGTAGAGTTTTACCTCATATCTCCATACTGGTAGCCACCAGTTTTTGTCACTTTACCACCAGTTTGAAAAGTATTTGAGTAGGTTTAATCCTATTGATTGGGTTATGGTTTTCAGACTTTAGTTCATTCTTTTCTTCTTTTTGAGAAAAAAAGCCGTTTAGCTTATTGATTTTTTAAAGCATAAAATAATAATGGGCGGAAAAAATCCACCCATGACCGCCTTCTGTACTGGTCAAAAAAATTATATCAGTAAAGAAATTAAATATATATTAAATTTGATTTAGAGATTTGTATTTGTGAAGAATTACGTCCTGTCAAAGCATAAACAGAATGTAAAAAATTTAAAGTACAATTACCGAACAACTTTGCAAACAGCCCAAAACATCTGCTATGTATTGTTGAAATACAGGCATAATACTTCCTTCACAAACCTTTAGGAAGTGAATTTCTTCTACAGAATTTACTGCATATAAAAAACTTTGAGCTTTTTGTTTACGCTGTTTATTGCTAAATTCAGAACTTGCTGTATACGAATATCAAAAGGTCTGCCTGGGTTTCATATTTTCCCTATACCTACCTAAGCAAAGTTAAAACATTCTTTTTGTGTGATTTATAAAACTTCAACGCTGTCTTTTATTGTGAGAAAATATATTTTTTGATTAAGAAAACTGTTTTATTTTTTAGAATTCCCACCTTACAAAAGCTTCCATGGCAGCATAAGTGGCAAGTCCCATTTTATGATAAGTCTCTGCTGTTTCCCTGTTTCTTTCTTCTGCTCTTTGCCAGAATTCTCTCATATCTGTTCCCTGAAATACGACTCCATCTTTTTGAGATTGATGCTTGAAAATCCCATAGCGCTTTTCCAAAATTTGGTCCGGGCTTAGGGGTACTGCCATTTCTATTTCTTCTATAGACCACTCTTTCCATGCTCCTCTATACAACCATAACCAACAATCTTTCATGTATTCCTTCGGTTTTAAACTTTTAACAGATTCAAAAATAGCATCTAAACATACTTTGTGCGTTCCATGAGGATCTGCTAAATCACCAGCTGCATATATTTGATGGGGTTTTACTTTGTCTATTATGTCTGTTACAATTTCTATGTCCTCTTTGCTCAATGGTTTTTTTTCTATTCTGCCTGTTTCATAGAAGGGCATTTCCAAAAAATGAATCCGGCTGTCTGGTATTCCCACAAAATAGCAGGTAGATCTTGCTTCTCCTTTTCTTATTAAGCCCTTTATATGTCTTACTTCAGGAATGTCTATATCGCTATTTTTCTTATTCTGTAAAAATCTGACTGCTTTTTCAAAAATCTTTTTCGCTTCACCATTTTCTATACCAAACATTTCATTGTAATCACACACAAAATTCGCAAAACGCAATGCTTCAGAATCTGCTACAGCTATATTTCCAGAGGTTTGATAGGCTACATGAACTTCATGCCCCTGCTGATGTAGTCTTATGAAAGTTCCGCCCATACTGATAATATCATCATCCGGATGCGGACTGAATATAAGAACTCTTTTCTTAGCCGGGGTTTTTCTCTCCGGTCTATTAGTATCATCTGCTCCTGGCTTACCTCCAGGCCAGCCAGTTATGGTATGTTGTAATTTATTAAAAATTTGGATATTGATATCGTAGGCAGGTCCTTTGTCTGCAAGCAAATCGCTCATTCCGTTTTCTATATAATCAGAATCGGTGAGCTTTAATATAGGTTTTTTTATTTTCTGGGCTAGTCCTAAAACGGCTTTTCGGGTCAATGCCTCCGTCCATTCTATTTTTTCTACCAGCCATGGAGTATTAATCCGGGTAAGTTTATGAGCTGCTCCCTGATCCAGTACAAAAGCAGCGTTTTTATGTTCCTGCAGATAGGAAGCCGGCACCAGGTTGGTAACAGGCCCTTCTACAGACTCTTTTATAATATTTGATTTAGATTCACCCCATGCTAATAGTATGACTCTTTTCGCTTCCATTATTTTCTTTACTCCCAATGTAATAGCTGTTCTGGGAGTATTTGACAGTCCTAAAAACTCATTGCTTGCAGCTACTCTTGTGATATGATCTAATGCTACAAGACGGGTTTTGGAGTTTTGTAAGGAGCCTGATTCATTAAACCCGATATGACCATTACCGCCAATGCCTAAAATCTGCAGATCTATCCCGCCTAAAGCTTCTATTTTAAGTTCATATTCAGTACAATAGCCTGCTATTTCTTCTTTGGATAATGTTCCGTCAGGAATGTGACAGTTTTCAGGCAGAATATCTACTTTATCAAACAATAATTCTTTCATAAAGCGGACATAACTATGTATAGAATCCGGTTCCATAGGATAATATTCATCAAGGTTGAAAGTAACTACATTTTTGAAGCTCAAGCCTTCCTCTCTGTGCATACGTACCAATTCGGCATATAAACTCTTGGGAGAGGAACCTGTTGCCAGCCCTAAAATACAAGGTTGTTTTTGAGACTGCTTTACCCGTATAAGATCTGAGATCTCTTTTGCCACAGATTTTGAAGCTGAAAGCGAATCCGTGAAAATAACTGTTTCTATTTTTTCAAATCTTTTCTCAAATCCTGTAGAGGAATCTATTGTGCTTTTTAACATATTAGTTTGGTTTTGGATAGTGCTAAAATTAAATTTATATATAGAATTTGTATTTCTAAATTTTTAATTAACTTTTTCAGTTAGAAAATTAGATTATTCCCATAAATTCTCTGGATAAAGCTTCTTCATTCTTAATTCTGAAATATTTTTTTGTATAATTTTTTTATCTTCAGGATAGGTAACTCCAAACCACTTGTTGTTAGATTTCAGTAATCTCACGTTAACTTTTCCAGATGCTATACTGTCGGCAACCAAAGTTGGCAAATAGTATTCTGCTTTTAAACTCTGCTTGTTTTCTTCCAAAAAACGCTTAAAAGAATCACTGCCAAATTCAAAACATTTTGGTGTAAATCCCCAAAAATTCATTGATACGGTTACATCCTCTTCAATTGCTGTAAAGCTCTCATTTTCTTCTTTATACCTTAATCCGTTTTCATTTTTCTCGATATGTGTTCTTTCTGTGACGTTTAATAAGTTTCCATTAAAATCTACATCACATATTCCTCGGGAGACATAGCCATGGTCTGAAACCGTATTTTTCAATAAATAACCTATCATACTAAAATTATAAGAATTGATATCTGTTTCTTTTAGAAAATCATACATCGTCATAAAGGCATCTCTTCCATAAAAATCATCGGCATTAATAATGGCAAAATTTTCGTGCACCACATCTTTAGTAAGTAATAATGCCTGCCCAGTACCCCATGGTTTGGTACGTTCTTTATTAAGGTATTTTTCTGGAACAGTATCTATTTCCTGAAATACATATTCTATTTCGGCTTTACTTTTTATTTTTTTCTCAAACATCTCTTTAAATTCCTGTTCAAAATTCTTACGAATAATGAAAACAAATTTCTTAAAACCTGCTTGCAATGCATCATATAAAGAAAAATCTATAATAGTATCTCCCTGTGGAGTAAATGTGTCTATCTGTTTGAGACTTCCGTATCTACTGCCCATTCCGGCTGCTAAAACTATTAGTGTAGGTTGGTGATTTGTATTCATTTTTTTTAATGATGTTATTTAAAATTCCTTAGTTTTTATAAAATTCCTTCGCAGGTATTACCTTAAAAACAGTGTAATTGAAACCTTTACAAGCCCGATATTTTTATATCAAAACGATTGAATATAGAACGAAAGCAGAAATTCTCATTTTGGGGTTGGAAGATTGTGTACTCTTCCACTTTCTATTACAGCTTTCTCAAGTATTTAGACATCTTTACCGGAAACCCTTCTTTTGTCAAAATTAAGAATTAAAACAACTGTACAAACCTGTACCTACCTGTTTCTGAATGTTCACTACCAGTTGATTTGTTTTGTCCTGAAATAGATTTATTAAACGACTAAAAAATCAATGTTTCGCTTAGTTCCGCTACCGGACAAAAGATCATTAATGATCTGGGTAATGCTTTTAAAAAAATTACGGATAAAAAATCGTATCCAATCGGGACAAAAATAACTTCTCCGGATCAGACGCTAGAAGTATTTCTTCGAATTTTTTTAGCTTTCCTGAGAAGACTGTAAAAGTCCTTTGGCTTCTGATTCCGGAGAATTATTCGATTTTGAATCCGGGATTGTTTGGCAATCCAAAAATATAATGTGTTCCTATTGAAATCGCCTTTCTTACAGGGTTTATTTTTAAATTTCTTTTAATTTTTTTGTCATTTCTATTTTATTAACAAAGCTATTTCCAGACAAGTCAACTGGTAGTGAATATTTAAAAACAGGTAGGGATTAGTTTGTTAAATTACTTAAATTCTTAATTTTGAAAGAAGGCTTTCAATATAAATGTACCACAAACTAAAAACAGGAATGCAATGAGAGTATTGCCTGTAAAAAAGCCTTTTTGAGGATAAAGTTTTGAGCTATTAAAGTATTTTTTACCGTTACCGTAAATAGTATACAACTAATGTTCGGGAAGATGATTGAATACAACTATTATCCAAAAACAAGTCAAAGCTGGATGCATCCAGTGGAGATTTAAATGGCAGCTATACTCCTGTAACATATTCATACCTTGTCATTTTATTATTTTTTTAATCAAAAATTTACACCAAATGAAAAACAATTATTTTATTCTTTTATTTCTGTTCTTCTTACAGACAGTTTATGCACAGCAATATAAGATGCCCGTAGCTTATGCAAATTCGTTACAGCCTGCACAAGCCGGACAGGAAGCCGGACAGAGTATTGATAATAATGTGAATACACTTTATCATTCTCAGTATAATTTGAGCACAGCACTTCCGGACCAGTTAAATTTCAGATTTTCCAACCGGGTAAAAAGTGTAAAAAGGTTAGTATACAAGCCTAGAACAACAGGTCCTAACGGAATCTGGACGAGTGTGAAAATTTCTTATTCTACACAATCCGATCCTACAGTCTTTACAACAGCAACCGGAGTTATTTCCTGGGCAGCGGATAATACCGCTAAAACAATAGACTTACCCACAGCAATTGTTCATCCGGGTGTTATCAGGGTTGATGTTCTGAGTGCTCAAAATAATTTTTCAAGTTGTGCCGAGATGGAGTTTTATTCTACAGAGCAGGTGGATCCTGTACAGACAGAATGTACACTGCCAACCAATGAGTTTTCAGCTTATGCAGATATCCCGGTATTGCCTCAGGCGGCAGGATCTTCGGCTTCAAGTTTTCAACCGGGAGAAAATATTGAAAATTCCTTTGATGGCGACGTAAGTACGTTATATCATTGTGATTGGAATGCTACCGCAGCCACTTTTCCTATTTCTCTGATTTATAAGTTTGATGGGCAGACAGCTATGAATTATTTAAGGTATATACCAAGACAGGATGGTGGGCCAAACGGACTTTTCGGAAATATAAAAATAAGTTATAATACCATTTCTAATCCTGCTTACGTTACTATTTCTACTCAGAATTTCGGGCAGACCTCTGCCATAAAAACCGTAAACTTCCCTTCCGCAATTACACCTTTAAATATAAAAATTGAAATTCTTGATGGTAAAAATAACTTTGCGAGCTGTGCCGAAATGGAATTTTTTCAGACCAGTTCCAATATTTTTAATCCATCAGCTTATTCAAACATTTTTAATGATCCTATTCTAAGCACCTTAAAACCAACTGTAACCCAGCAGGATATTGATGCCATTTCCTCACCTTTCATGAAAGGATTAGCTCAGTGTTTATTTAATAATACCTACAACAGAAAATACAGAGTTCAGACTTTCACGCCATATAAAACAACTGAATCTATAAACACCCAATATAAAACAGGGAATTATAACGGATATGAAAACCCAACAGGAATAGCATTTCAGCCTAATACCACTGCTATTGTTTTTGCTAAAGATATTACGGCAGCAAACAAAGTTTACTTAAAAATAAGAGATTTTGCTACTGAAGGGTCATCTCCTGAAAAAACATATGAACTAAAAAATGGAATAAATATCCTTGCTGTTAACAATGCAGGGTTAGGGTATATTTCATATTACACTGATGATGTAAACGCTGCACCTGTAACTATAAATATTACAGCAGGTATTGTAAATGGTATTTATAAAAAAGGTACAACGTCTGCAGAATGGGCAGAAATGCTTACGAATGATGTCTATCCGAAAATTGATATAGAGGGTTATTATACAAAACTGGTTACCAATAAGTCTGCGGTAAGCAATTTCCATTTCACCACCGCTCAGCCTCTGATAGATAAGTACGATGCAATTGCCAAGTCTGAGAGAGAAATGATGGGCTTCTTTAAATTCAATAAAAACTTTAAAAACAGGCAGCTTGTTTATATGGAATCTACAGGAGGATGGTTTGCAGGAGGTTTGGGAGTTCATTTAGACCTTACCTGGGGACTGTCCAATTCAACCTCAGCACCAGGGCTGGATATCTGGGGTGTGGCACATGAATTAGGTCATATCAATCAGGTAAGACCAGGATTAAATTGGGTTGGAACAACAGAAATCACTAACAATTTATACTCATTATGGGCCTATTATAATATGTACTCACCAACAGGCAGCAACAGGTTTACGAGGCTGGAAGGTGAAATTGCCGATAAAACGGTATTTCCTAAAGTGGCAGGAAACAGATTTGGAGAAATTATTATTCAGACACAAATTAACGGGAAGAGTATTATGGATCAGTTCAGAACTGATTATGTGAATCCTGCTGACGCGAATTTCAGAAGCCTTATTCCGTTTTGGCAATTAGAATTATATTATCAGTTGGCGGGAGCTTCAAAAAATGCTTCACCCCTTGCATTTGATTCAGATATGTCTGATGAAGACACCCCTGTGGTTACCCCTGCAGTTCCAGGAGTAGATTATGCACATTGGTTTGCTACAGTAGCTGAGAAAGTAAGAAATACAAATGAAACGCAGCTCACACAAGGACAATTGCTGATGAATTTTGTAAAAAACACCTGTGATGCCGTGCAGGAGGACCTTACAGATTTCTTCACAAGCACCGGTTTTTTAAAGCCAATCAATGCAACAATATCAGATTATACCAATAATCAAATGACAATTACGCAAAGCATGATTGATGATGTGAAAAGCTATGTCCTTGCAAAAGGATATGCCAAACCTGTATCTCCGGTGATCAATTATCTTTCAGCGAATAGTGTAAATGCATTCAGGAATATGCAGCCGGTTTCCGGGGTTACGGGTGTGGGTGCACAAATTACAACCAATGCGCAAGGACAGTTTTTATTGGTTGATAATTCTAAATGGAATAATGCTGTTGCCTTTGAAACCTATAATGCAAGTAATCAGCTAATCAGTGTTTCTATTGTAGGAACAGGAGATACTACACTGGCAAATACTTATGTAGATTATCCTGCCAGTGCTCTAAACGTGTATGCTGTGGGATATAATGGACAAAAAATACTGGTTTATCCAGCATTTACGTTAGCCACTGATCATATTAAAATAAATAACAATGAATTTAGTATATATCCGAATCCTTTAAAAAATGGACAAAAATTAGTTATTGATATTAAAAATTCAAGAGAAAATTTAAAAGCGGAATTATATGATATGACAGGAAAGTTATTTATTTCAGCAAAAGGCTCTTTAAATGATATTAATAAAGAAATTAATAATAAAATCCAAGATTTGAAAACCGGAATTTATATTATTTCAATAAATAAAGGAACCAATACCTATCAATCTAAGATTATTAAAGAATAATACCTGTATAAGTGTGACAGTCCCGAAAAAGGCTGACTAGTTTAATCATTCAAATATATTTATATCAGAATAGGAAAATTCCTATTCTGATTTTTTGTCTATTTTTAATTTCACGCTATTTTTCAATACAATGATTAAAAATAATCTTTGCTTGATATAATTAGAAAAAATTTAAATGAATATTTTTAAGACGTAATCAGCTGTTCAGCCAGTTCAGGCATTCGGCAATCTGCATTTTACTGATAAAAATTTCTGCATTCACTTCGGGTTCGGGCGAGAGCCTAAGTTCTACTTTCTGACTGGAGTGTTTGATAATCTCAGAAACAGCTTCTTTATTAATGATAAACTTACGGTTTATTTTAAAGAAGATCTCAGGGTTAAGCTTCTGAATAATATCTTTAATGGTATCATCATAAATATAGGTCTGATGATCTTTTGTAGTAAGGAAAAGATATTTTCCTGAGGCAAAAAAATAAGCCGTGTTATGTTCATCTATTGATTTAAGTTTATTTCCTTCTCTTACCATAAATCGTTTCATGATCTCTTCCTCTGCCTGGCGCAGTGATGAAATGGATTTAAGAACCGGTTCAGGATCAAAATTGTTTCTTATGGAGATAAATTTCTGTAACGCTTTATGCAGATCTTCTTCTTCAAAGGGCTTCAGAAGATAATCAATGGTAAAATGCCTGAAAACCCTCATGGCATATTCATCAAATGCAGTAATGAAAATAATGGGGGTAAAAAGTTCTACCTGCTCGAAAATTTCCAGGCTCATTCCATCGCCAAGATGAATATCCATAAAAATAAGATCTGCTGAATCTTTTTCAAAGAAATCAATTGCCTGTTTTTTGGAACGAAGAATAACAGTCTCTGTAACAGGGACTATGCTCTGTGTATCCAAAAGATTTTTCAGATAATTCACAGCCAGCAGCTCATCTTCTATAATGGCAATTTTCATAACGATGCAAAAGTACAAAAAAACCGCTGAAACAATTAAGTTCAAGCGGTTTCCTCTGTATTGAATTTGATATGAAGTTCTATAGATTAGGGTTATTCTTCTTCGCACTCATTGGATATTCAATGGTATATCGCGGATCATTCTGCTGAAGAATATACTCTTTGCCACTGATGGTGTGGCTTATTTTTTTCTGATTTGCTCTTCTTAAGTCGAACCATCTTTGTCCTTCTAAAGCAAATTCTCTGAATCTCTCATCCAGAATAAAGTTCATAAATGCTGTAGAATCCATTGAGTTCACCGCATTTTGTACTGAAGTATATCCGTCCGGAGTATATCTGTTTTTTAAGACTTTCAGAAGTGTTTCTTTGGCTTCAGTAAGTTTATTCAACTTTAACAATGCTTCAGATTTTATAAAGTACTGTTCTGCTGTTCTGAAAGACACTTTGAATTCTAAACTTCCTCCTTTGGTGATTTTATACTTACTGCCATTTTTTTCAAAATACATGCCAAACCTTTTATCTGCAGTATTATTATAGGAAGAAATAAGTTCCGGAGATGCAAAAGATAAGTTCTTTATAGAATTATCCCATGTATTGTCCAGGGCCATGATAGATTCCGGGGATGCGTAATGGTTGGGTGGCGTATTTACAGTATTCAGATTACTTAAATCACCTTTTACCGCCAGTACCTGATCTGCATAGCTTAATGCTTTGGTCCAGTCTCCTTCATATAGGGCTGTTCTTGCTTCAAAAGCCAGCAATGCTGTTTTTGAGAACCTGTAGTTAACTCCTAACGCCTGTTTTGGCTCAACCATAAGATCTTCTGCTTTTTTAAGATCTGCATGAACCTGATTGTACACTTCCTGTACAGAAGATGGTTTCAGTACCTGTTCAAGATCAATTTCAAGATTGATTGGAACTCCTCTGTCACCAGAAGCGGCAGCACTGTTGTAGGGTTTTCCGTACAGATTTACCATGTCAAAATACAAATACGCACGAAGCGCATAGGCTTCTGCTAAAATCTGATTTTTCTCCGGAGAATCCTGCATGGTTTTGCTTCCTTCATTAATGATCTGATTCAGGTAGAAGTTCACAGAATAAAAACTCACCCATGGAAATTCTGTAGATGCCGGATCATTGTTAGCATCTTTCCACATTGCCATTTCACGGTAGGAAATGAAATCTGTAGAATTATCATCAATATTCACCTCATCTGTACGAAGAGCCACCAGTGATTTGTGAACAGGATATTTTGAATAGGCGGATGTAAGTACTTTCCTGTAATCTTCAGTAGTAGTAGGAATAACTTTTCCTTCAGGCTGAATATCTAAAAATCTGTCGCATCCGATACTGCTAAAGCTGATTGCTGCAAGTGCTATGATTGCTGTAATTTTTCTCATTTTTCTCAAGTTTTAAAAAGAAACATTAAATCCTACGGTCACTGATTTAGTGATAGGCTGTGCATAAATATTACCATACGTTTCCGGATCAAAATATCCTTTATATCCGTTACTGAATACAAACAGGTTACGCCCTTCAACACTTAGTCTCAGACTCGAAATCCCCATAGGATTTGTAAATTCTTTAGGAAGTGTATATCCCAAACGGATACTGCTGATTCTGATGTAGCTGATCTCCTTCGCCCATACATCCAGTAAACTGTATGCATTGGAACGGTTTCCGGCAAACCATTTATTCGCCATCCATCCATCCGGATTAGCATCCATATCCGGACTGGTAATTCCCGGAAGTGCCCCTCCTGCTTCGTAGATATCTCTTGTATAGTTTCTTCCTCTGTCCAGCTCCATTCCACGGTAAGAAGGTGTTCTCATTACCGTCTGCTTGAGGTTGAATGTTGCAGAGATGGTAAGGTCAAAATTACTTACTTTAAAGGTGTTGATAATCCCTCCTGTAAATTTCGGGTCTCTGTCTCCTACATACGTAAAAAGGCTTCTCAGCTCAGCATTTGAAAGTTTGGTGTCTACAAACTGTCCCGGAAGGAAATCTGCATATACATCATATAACTTAAAGAATTCTGCTGCTGAAATCTTCTGATCGCCTTTCCAGAATAATGGATTGCCGTGTTCATCCATTCCTGCTGTTTTTAAAGCAAATACAGCATTTACAGGAAGTCCTTCTCTTGATGGAAGCAATGAATTATCACGTGGCTGCTCACTTAATACTCTACTCTTGTTATGGGCAAAGTTGATGGTAGTGGTCCATTTGAAATTATCATGATTGATGTTTCTGGTGGATATTGCCAATTCAAAACCTTTGTTGGTAAGGCTTCCCCAGTTCATCATTGTATATTCGAATCCTGTTTCAAGAGGAGTTTCTTTCATACTGATCATGTCTGTCCCTTTTCTGCTGTAAACATCAGCGGTAAGGCTTACACGGTTATTGAACAATCCTAAATCAAGACCGAAATTGGTATTGGTTGTTTTTTCCCATCTCAGTTTATCGTTCGGAGGGCTGATAACATTGATGATGGGTTCTTTTCCTCCCGGAAGAATCGTTGCATCGTTATATTCACCGATAAAGAAAGGCGATGTATTTCTGTCTATATTTCCCTGAAGACCGTAAGATGCTCTCAGTCTAAGGTTGGATATGGCAGAAATATTTTTCATAAAGTCTTCCTTTGTTACCAGCCATGATCCTGAAACTGCCCAGATGGGAAGGTATTTATATTTTTTATTGACCCCAAACAGGTTGGTTCCGTCATATCTCACACTTCCGAAGAATGTATATTTCTGATCATAGGTATATGATGCTGTTGCAAACATGGAAGCATAAGCATTCTCTATAGGAGCTGCTTCACGATATGTTTCATATCTTTTATCAGCTGCAAAACTCGAATTCGGGAAAACAATAGCCGTAGCTCTTCTTGTTTTTGGATCATACCCGAAAGCTCTTGTGATAGTAGTATTATCTTCTGTTTTACGGATTTCCGTACCGGCCATCAAATCAATCTCATGTTTATTGATCTTTGTGCTGTACGCTGCCTGCAATTTCCAGTTGTACTGAAAAAAGTTATTATCCCAGTTTTGTTTCACAGCTCCAGCCGGTAGAAAGTAATTGTATTTCCCGTCTTTGTAGTAACGGGTATTTTCTCTCATTTTTCTGGTGAAGTAGGTATTCTCTGCTGCAAATTTTTCTGTTTTATTAGCATCATACTGAAGTCCCAACTGAGAAGTAAATCTTAAACTTTTTGAAGCTTTATATTCTAAATCTAAAATCGCTTTCAAAGAGTTATTTTTCAGTGAATAGTTGGTATTTTCTCTTTCTTCAAGAAAGTTGAAAGGAATATAACGGTCTTCAAAACCATCCATATCTCTATCATAATTATAGCTTCCATCTGCATTGAAAGGCTTCATGTAAGGATTGGCATTTCTTGAATAATTCACAGGGTTGATTGAGGCATCAGCATCCGTTACAAAAGATTCGCGTTCACTTTGCGTTCCGAAAATAGAGATTCCTGCATTTAACTTATCGCTTAATTTATAATTGTTTTTTAAAGTCAGGTTATAACGTTTAAAACCTGTCCCGATAGTTGTTCCTTCTTCATCATAGTATCCCAGGGAGAAATAGTAGTCTGCACGGTCACTTCCTCCGGAAACACTTAATCCGTATTGTTTGTTGATAGCATTTCTGTACAACAGTTTGCCCCAGTCTGTATTGTTATTTCTTAAACCGTTAATCTGTTGGCGTGTGAATGAGTTCAACGCATCAAAACCTCCGTTTCTGAAAGCATCAAGCTGGTTGTTCTGAGTCAGAATTCTCATCACTTCTCCTTTATCTGCACGGTAAGTAAGATCTGCACGCTTGGCAAGCATCAGTTCTAAGTCTACTTTTTCAGAAGCATTTAAAAGGTTCAGTTTATCAAAATCAGGGCGTGATGTTACAAAAGTATCTGCTGAAAAGTTCAGTTTCAGACTTCCTTTTTTTCCTTTTTTGGTGGTAATGGAGATCACTCCGTTTGCTGCTCTTGCTCCGTAAATAGCGGTTGCAGCGGCATCTTTAAGGATGGTGATATCTTCAATATCATTAGGATTCAATCCTGCAATAGAGAAGTTCTGAAGCTGGTCAATATTGTCTTTATCCGTGAAGTTCGGCACGTCATTTCCTTCTAACGGCAATCCGTCGATTACCCATAGCGGATCCTGAGGACCGGAAAGAGAAGCTGTTCCTCTGATTCTGATCTTCGCCGGGCTTCCCGGAGCACCCGTTTCAGGAGTTACTGCCACACCGGCAATCTGTCCTGCCAGCATCTGGTCTACACTGGCCACACCAGCCTGGCTGATGTTGTCCATTTTTACGGTAGAAACCGCTGAGGTCTGTTTACGTTTTTCAATTTTCTGATATCCGGTGATGATGACTTCCTGGATTTTATTTTTGTCTGAAACCTCAGAAGTCAGTCGGATGGTATAGTTGGTCTGTCCTTCATTCAACTGAATCACTCTGGATTCATAACCAGGATAACTTACCAAGACTGTTTTTGTATCGGCAGGGATTTCCAGGATGAATTTTCCGTCCTTATCAGTTACCGTACCTACTGACACACTTTCGATAATTCCTTCTAATTCCGTTTTTGTAGAGACAGACTGTGTCTCGATTTTTATAGATGCCCCCGTAATAACGTGAGAAGTATTTCCGTCTTCTATTTTTCCGGTGATGGTTTTCTTTTGCTGGGCCATTGCTATATTAGCAGCCAAAAGAGGTAAAAGTATTAGAGTTTTTTTCATTGCCGTTTATTTGTTTAAAGCCTCTTGAATACGAATAATTAAATCTGTGTAATGTGCTCTGGAAGCATCATCACCTCTGTATCTTGTTCTGTTCAGTAAGTCCAGAACCTTCTGAAGTTCTGCTCTCTTGTAGGTAGTGACTTCAGATACTCTTTTCATGGAAGAATAATTAATGTTTCTCAAGCCGTGATCATCTTCATGAAAATTACAGATGGTTGGGATATTCAGCGTGTTATCTGCTTTCAATCCTTTCACTGCTGTTTTTTCAAATAATTTGTTCACAGAGACAATCAAAGCATCCACATAATTTTTCTGAGTCATTTTCTCAAGCATTGTAAGGCTTCCTTTCTTACTGAAAATAGCGGTTCTTAACTGCTCAAATAAGTTCTCTACAGTGTAGATTTCTTCTTTTGATCCTGAAACCTGATGTTTTAACTCATTTTCAAGTAACCTCAACAAACGGTCGTCCATCAACAGAGAATAGATATTTGCGTACTGCATTCCTCTTGCCATAGTGTATGGTGTCTGCTCGAATGGTCCCATCGGCGAGTTTTTAACAGGATAGGTTTTTTCTGTAATCGGATTAAAGAATAACCATTCCGGAAGGTTGATCGCATTTTTAACAAGATAATCAACTGCTCTCCTCTGAATTTCTGCCGGAACAGCCTCGTAAGCTTTTTTCTTATTTCCAAAAACAGTATTGTTCAGGTAGATTCCTCCAACATTTGCCATTACGTGACCTGTATACAGATCCCATTGCCCGATCACTCCCAGATACAGTTTTCCGGCATCGGTGTATTCTTTACCGTCTTCATACGTCCATTTCAGGAGATTATTGATCACAACTTTCAGGTTTTTCATTCCGTACTCGCTGGCTTTCATCGCATCATCACCTAAATCTTCAGACTGCGAACGCGGATCAATGGTTTCCAGATAGCTTTGCTGCTCCCCATAGAAATACATCGGGTCATCTTCGTGCTTTTCAATTAAATTTTTCAGCGCTTTTTTCTCTACGAATTCATCCGGATACCAACGGTAACCCCACTCTATGGCATATTTATCGTAAAGACCAATTTTCGGAGTAATTGCTGTAACGCCATCTTCCGGCTGAGCTACGTAATTGTAACGTGCATAATCCATAATGGAAGGTGCTGTACCGCCCATTTTATCCGTAAATTCTTTGGAACGAAGCGACTCTACAGGGAATGCAAAGGATGCTCCCATATTGTGCTTCAGTCCGAAAGTGTGTCCTACTTCATGAGATGAAACAAAACGGATAGCTTCACCCATATGTTCATCACTGAATCTATTTCCTCTTGCTTTAGGATCAATAGGTCCCGTCTGAATTCTCATCCAGTCATGAAGAGAAGTCATTACATTATGCCACCAGATGATATCTGCTTCGATAATTTCACCACTTCTCGGATCTACTACGGATGGTCCCATTGCATTTGACTTTGGCGAAGCGGCGTAAGTAATCACAGAATATCTTACATCATCAATATCAAAATCTTCATCTTTTTCATCCGGCATTTTCGCAATCACTGCATTTTTGAATCCTGCCTGCTCAAACGCCGCCTGCCAGTCATGTACTCCGGCAATGATTTTCTCACGCCATTGTTTTGGAGTTGCCGGATCGATATAATAAACAATCGGTTTCTTAGGCTCTACCAGCTCTCCTCTTAAATATTTTTCTTTATCTTCATCTTTAGGTTCAAGATTCCATTTGGTAATGAAGAATTTTTCATCCATTTTCTGCTGATTGTCATTAAACGACCAGTGTTTTTCGGAGAAAAATCCTACTCTTGAATCCGCTACTCTTGGTTTCATCGGTATTTTGGAAAGTAAAACCAGATTGGTAGTAACGCCTAATGTTACCGGCAGATCTACTCCACCTTCATTGACAGAAGTAGACAATTGAGACTTCACCACAAGGTTCTTAGGAAATGTCTTCACTCCTTCTATATAAGAAAGACTTGATTTCACAGATCCTCCCAATCCTACATTGGCCAACACGTCATTAAAACTCTTTTGGTTTCCGTCAAAAACTTTGTTGACTTTAATTGCCACAGCTGTAGAATCACTGTTTTGTGCCTCAATATCAAAGACCTCAATTACAGATTCTGAGAAGTTATCTTTCACAGATTTTGTAATGGCATCATTCTTTGGGGATGACACTTTAGGAACCACCGTTTTTACCCATACTTTTTTAGCTACAGGATCGCGGTGAAAAGAGATGACCTTATTTTCATAGTTCATTCCTTTGTTCAAACCTGCCTCATTAACCTGCATGGGTACCTGAGAAAGTTTGTTCACCACCAAAAACTGACGTCCCATTAAGCTGTCAGGAATCTCAAAATAAATATCCGTTTTTACCTGAATGGTATTAAAAAGTCCCTTTTTATAAGTTCCTTTTTTGATCAGGTCTTCAATTTTTTTTGTTTTTTTTGACGAGGATGTCTCTGTCTTATCCGTTTTTTCTTTGTTGACCTTTACCGTATCTTTATCTTTTTTCTGTGCTATTGCCATTGGTGAAGCCATAGCAAGACCGAGATACAGTGCCAGCCTGTAATTCTTCATTAAAATAGTCCGATTCATTCCAAATAGTAAATATCTTAGTTTCAGTAAGCAAAGCTATAGGTATCGTGAATCATATATATAATATTAGGGAGTGAATGGTGATATTTTGGGAGTGAATGGATTTTTATTTTTAATTCAATAATGGCAAAAAACATATGAAATATTCACCATCTACAGAAATATGAAGAAGATTATTCTTAAAATACCCATAAACCTGATTCAAATATTCAATCCCGAATTTCTCTCCCTGCACCGGTTCAGTTTTAGGCTGCCAGGTGTTCTTTACCGTGATCCCATCCTTATCAACGGTAATGATGATTTCCAGAGGCTGATCTATCGTTGCAATATTGTGTTTGGTTGCATTTTCAGTGACAATCTGAAGGCATAAATAGGGAATTCTTTTTTTTAGACTTTCAGGAGCATTTATAATCAGTTCAAATTTCAATTCTTCATCAAACCTGCTTTTCAGAAGTTCCATATATTGCTGTATAAATTTAATTTCCTGCGAAACCGGAACAATATTATCTTTTGGAGGCACTATCAGATATCTGTAAATCCTGGAAAGATTCATGGTAAACTTCTGTGCGTTTTCTTTGTTAATCCCGATCAGCATATAAAGGGAGTTCAATGAATTGAAAAGAAAATGTGGATTGATATTATTTTTAAGCTGCTGAAGCTGGTTGATCACTTCTGCTTTGTGCATCTTTTCATTCTCTATCAACAGTAAATTCTTCTCAGACTGTATTTTCTCTTTTTCCTGATAAGCCAGGCTGGTGGCTCTCTGAAACAATATAAATACCGTTACAATAAGAAACAATGCTGCCAGAAAAATATAAACAGTATAAGTTTTTATTTTACTGATATTCTCATCAATAATAAAATTCACATGATTCACCACTGTATAGCCATCAAAATTATCGGTCTTCAACGGTTTTATGAAGCGGGTTACTTCAACTCCAAGATATTCTGAAACCGCTGTCCCTTTGGTATATCCCGTTTCGGTTTTGCTGGTTAACGTGTCATTCGGTTTAATATCTGTAAAACCGAAGATATTTTTTCCGATATATTTTTTTTCAGGATGGGTGATGCAAATTCCTTCTTTGGTAAAGACATAAGCATAGGTATTGGAGCTTTTGTCAACATTGATAAAATATTGATGAAGATCATCCAGACTTACCGTAGAGCCGTAGTATAATTTGTTTTTATCAGGCAGTACCAGAGAATCATAGCTCATCCAGTACATACTGTCTTTTTTAGCAATCAAAACATCTTTGAAATGCCCCGGACCGTTGTTTTTTATCACAATAGAATTCTCTTTACGATCTGTCTTCGTGAAAATACCGGATAAAGGATTATTGCTCTCAGATTTCCCTGAACTGGTGTTTTCATAATAATACCAGCTGTAAGGCAGCAGGTTTCTTTTCTTATTTAAGTCATTTAAAACCAAAGAATAATCCTTGTAATTCTTCAGACCGTCTTTCTGAATCAGGGCACGAAGCAGATACTGATAATCCTCAATATTTCTGAATTCATGTTCTATTGATTCATACTTTCGGAAAAATGTCTTCTTTGCAAAATCATCGGTATTTTTACGGCTGTCTTCTGTAATCAGAAGACTCAGAACAGCAAATGCTGCCACGGCAATCAGGCAGGCAGACAAAGCAGTAATATAAATGGACTTTTTGGATAAAGCGTGCTTAAAGTTAATAATCAAATTTTCAAAATTGTAGGTTCCTCAACATATAAATTATTCGTTTGCAAAGATATAACAAAGATCTCAGGACTGGAAAGTGAATTAAATTTAGATTTCAATTTTTTAAAACCAGATGCTTTATATGGGAAATAAATCAATAATAAAAGCGTCTGAGTACTTTTATATTTTTAAACTAAAAAACAAAAACCCAGATAAGCTGAAGTCTTAAAGTTCGTTAATATCGTCATTCAGACCACAGATTCAGCATGCTATATTTTGAAAATTAATTATCTTCGCCTACAAATCTTATTTGAAAATGAAGAAGATCATCTCCGGGATATCTATTTTTTGTGCTATCGCGACCTCTGCTCAGGAAGCCATCCAGTTTCAGGAGCTTCCATACAAAGATATTATTGCAAAAGCCAAGAAAGAAAAGAAATTGGTTTTTATTGATGCCTATGCTTCCTGGTGTGGCCCATGTAAAATGATGGAGAAAAATGTTTTCACTCAGAAATCTGTGAGTGATTATTACAACACCAACTTCATTAATGCAAGATTTGACATGGAAAAAGGAGAAGGCAGAGACATCGCTTCGAAATTCGGTGTACGCTCCTATCCTACTTATCTTTTCCTGAATGGAGAAGGAGAGCTTGTTTCCAGAAATACAGGGTACATGGAAGAAAGCCTGTTTGTGGCTATGGCCCAGGACATCAACTCACCCGGAAATAAAAAAGGATCGCTGAAAGATCGTTTTGCCGGTGGTGAAAAAGATCCGGAATTTCTGATCAACATCATGAAACTTAATGCCAACTCAGATTATGAATTTGCAAAAAAAGCTTCAGAAAGATACTTCCAGAACAAAAAGAAAACCGAAGAACTGACAAAAGATGAAATTGGATTTCTTCTTTACTTCGTAAAATCATCGGAAGATACCAACTACAATGTCTTTGCGTCCAGAAAAGCAGAGATTATTAAATATCTTCCTGAAGAAACTTACAATGAATTTGATGCCCAGTTGAAGTTAGGAAAAATAGTAGAACAGTCTATTGATGATAAAAATAAAAAAATCAACGATGACTATTTCATGAAAGCTGCCGAACCATTGGTAGGAAAAGAAGCTGCTGTTAAAAAACTGAATCAGACGAAGCTCAGCTATTATGAACAGAACAGTAATTTTCCTGAATACGAAAAAGCAGCTTTAGAATATTATAAAAATTCTGATGCCTTTGATCCGAATGAGCTCCTGAGAGCAGCCTGGATCTTCGCCGATCATGTGAAAACCCCATCTTCCTTAAAGAAAGCTACCGAGTGGGCAGAAAAATCTGTTATGAGAAGTGAAACTTCAGAAAACACTTATATTCTTGCCAGACTCTATCACCTTACAGGAAACAAAGAAATGGCAAAAAACTATGCTGAAATGTCTAAAAACATGGCTGTTCAGAGCAATAAGGATTCTCAACTGGCAGATGAATTATTAAAGCAAATAAAATAAACATTACATATAGATGAAATATAAATTATTAGCAGCAGGCATTTTAGCTTTCCTGTCGTTGGGTACGTTGAGTGCTCAGGAACAGGAACAAGGAGGACAGGAGAACGGTTTATACATAAAAGGGAATGCTTTATTTGCTCCGATAGGTATTTTAAATCTGGGAATAGAAAAACAGATCAGTCCAAAATATACCCTTCAGGGAGATGTTTTTATTTCACCATGGAAGTCTTTCGCAGGACATAAACTACAGTTTTACTCAGTATCTGCAGAAGGAAGATACTACTTTACTGAAGCTTTCAAACATTGGTATATAGGTGCAAACGTAGCTTTTGCAGCTTACAATGCCTCAAAATGGAACTATTGGAATGACGATACAAGTGAAAACTGGAACGGCGAAATTCTTGTTAATTCCAATCTTTACCAAAAAGGATTCTCTGTAATGTTGGGTGTTACAGCAGGATATCAGTTCCAATTGTCTGAACGATGGAATCTTGATCTGTATGCCACTGTAGGAACCTCGCAAGGATTTTATAAAGGGTATGACAAGTCTACGGGAAGACGCTATGATTCTGCTGAGAAATTTAATAAAAGTGGTGAAATTATTCCGTACAGAGGAGGTGTCATGATTTCCTATAAATTAAAATAATACAATGAAGCTATTCGGAAAAAATCATATTATCATTTCAGTGATCACTTTTGTGATTCTTTTTTTAATGAATTATATCGGGAATGATCTTCCTGATAAATTACAAAGAGCATTAATGACTGCCTTTGCCGGAGTTGTCGGGCTTACTGTGGGACTTTTTATATTAAATAAGGGCAGAAATGATAAAAATCCGCCCCAGAATTTTGATTAATTAATTTTCATATATCACATATCGGGTTCTGATCTTTTCGAAACTTTCCAGATCTTTTTTCCATGAAACTTTAATTTCCTGAATTGATTTTCCTGCGATGATCTGTTTTCTCAATTCATCAGTTCCGGATAAAGTATCAAACCAAAAATTTTTCCCGGAAGCAGGCTTTAGGAAAAAGTCTAGTTCAGAATTTTTATAATTCTGATACGCTTTGATGACCCACTCAAGATTCAATTCTCGTAGATCTTTAGGATAACTGGAAAGGTTTTCACCATAACACAGCTTGCCGTTCAGAAAGGGATCTTTAGCCCCATAACTCGGTTTTGGAGTAAACTGATAAGGCAAATTTTCCGTCCATGGAGACCCATAAATCTGAAAAGGAAAATCTGTTCCTCTTCCTACAGAAACCTGAGTGCCTTCAAAAAAACAAAGGCTTGGATATAAATTGATGGCTTTATCATTGGGTAAATTAGGTGAAGGTTTATCAAGCATAGGATAACGCTGCTTTTTATGATAATTTTTCATCGGAACAAGCGTATATTGAGCCTGAACTCCATTTTTCAGCCATTTTTCACCATTAACCATCTTTCCGTACTCTCCTATTGTCAGCCCATAGACTACAGGAACTTCGTGTAGTCCAACAAAACTGGTCCATTTTTTTCTCAATACAGGTCCGTCAGTATATCCGTCATGGGGATTGGGACGATCCAAAACCATGATCTCCACATTATTTTCAGCACCTGCTTCCATCAGGTAAGACAAAGTTGAAATATAAGTGTAGAACCTCACGCCGACATCCTGAATATCAAAAACAACAATGTCAATTCCGGATAGTTGTTCCGGTTTTGGCTTTTTATTATTACCATATAGAGAAACAATAGGAATTCCTGTTTTCACATCTACTCCGTTTTTTACCTTTGCACCTGCATCAGCATCTCCTCTGAAACCATGTTCCGGAGCAAAAATAGACTTGATTTTAATCCCGTTTTTTACCAGAAAATCAACCAGGTGGGTTTTATCACTCATTAAACCTGTCTGATTGGTCACCACTCCTATCGTTTTATTTTTTAACAGTGGCAGGTAGATTTCAGGCTGGTCGGCACCCGTTTTAAAATCCGGTTGAACTTGAGTCTGAGAATAATATTGATTGAATACTCCTAAAAAAATTAGGCAAATCAGAAGTAAATTTTTAATTTTGAAATCTAAATTCATAAGCTTGAAGTTTCCTTTATATTTCTCCAGAAAAATAGCATTTTCCAAAGATAACAAAAATAACCTTTCAAGGGTTATCATCTTCATTGGCAGACTTTCCGTAGCGTTAGGAATAATTGTTTCCTTAATTACCGTAGCCACCGGTTTTGGTTCCAAAAAAGCGATCAAAGAGAGACTGGCTGATTTCAGCGGACATATTACCGTAAGATCCACCCGTTCGAATTCTTCATACAATACTTCTGTACTGGATAATCAGGGACTGAATATTTCCAAAATAAAAGAGCTTCCCGATGTGGAAAGCACTCAAAAATATGTTACGGTTACCGGAATTATGCGTAATGAGCATAATTTTGCCGGAATTATATTTAAAGGAATAGGAAAAGATTTTGACAGTTTAAGATTTAAAAAATTTCTTATTGCCGGAACAACCCCAAAAGTAACAGAAAATGGCTTCAACAATGACGTTGCCATTTCTCAGAAAGTTGCCAAAGACCTCCATCTTAAACTGAATGACAGCATTGTTACTGTATTTTTAAAAGCAGATCAAAAACCAATTTACCGTAAATTCAGGATTATTGGTATCTATAGAACAGACATTAAGCTGATTGACGAACAGTTTGTTATTGGCAGTATTAACCATGCCAGAAAAATTCAGGATATGAAGCCTGATGAAATTGGCGGAATTGATATCTTCCTTAAAAATGTAAACGACATTGATAAAGATTTTCCTGATATTGAAAAACTGATCGGTTACAAAAATTATGCAGAAAAAGCAACAGAAAAATTCCCGCAGATTACAGACTGGATCAGCATTTTTGACACCAATATAGCACTGATCATCATCATCATGCTGATTGTAGTAGTCATCAATATCATTATGGTTCTTCTGATCCTTATTATCGAAAGAACCAATTCTATTGGTCTTCTGAAAACATTGGGAGCAAGCAATTCACAGATAAGGGCAACTTTCATCAATTATACCCTGATTATTATGATTCCGGGACTTTTGTATGGAAATGCCATAGGATTGGGATTGATTTTAATCCAGAAATTCTTTGGAATCATTAAACTTAATCCTGAAAATTACTATGTAAGTACAGTTCCGGTAGATCTTAATCCAATTGCCATTATTTCTATCTCAGTAGGAATTCTTATTATCTCAGGACTGGCTCTGATTATTCCGAGCTACCTGATCAGTAAGATTTCTCCGGTGAAAGCGATTAAGTACAACTAACAGGATAATTGATAATTGATAATTGATAATTGAAAGTTATTAACTGTAATTCAATTAGTTTAAGTGTTATTCACAACTTATCCACACGTTATCCACAGTGCAGATAATTTTAAAAGCCTTATCTTTGCGCCGCTTATAGAACATTTATGAAATACGCAAAAAATATCCTTGAAACGATAGGTAACACACCGCTGGTAAAGCTTAACAAAGTATTAGGTGAAGATTTTCCGGCATTAGTATTAGCAAAAGTAGAGACCTTCAATCCCGGAAACTCAGTAAAGGACAGAATGGCTCTTAAGATGATAGAAGATGCTGAAAAAGACGGCAGATTAAAACCTGGAGGAACGATTATCGAAGGAACTTCCGGAAATACAGGAATGGGACTGGCACTGGCGGCCATCATCAAAGGGTACAAATGTATCTTTGTAACCAATTCAAAACAGTCTAAAGAAAAATGTGATATTCTTCGTGCTGTAGGGGCTGAAGTAATTGTTTGTCCTACTGACGTAAAACCTACCGATCCGCGTTCTTATTATTCAGTTTCCAAAAGACTGGCAAAAGAAACAGAAAACGGATGGTATGTGAACCAATACGACAATTTATCCAACAGAGCAGCTCATTATGAGTCTACCGCTCCGGAAATCTGGGAACAGACTGAAGGAAAGCTGACTCATTTTGTGGCAGGAGCCGGAACAGGAGGTACAATTACGGGATGTGGAACATTTTTCAAAGAAAAAAATTCAGACATCAAAGTAATCGGAGTGGATACTTATGGTTCTATTCTGAAGGAATTCCACGAAACAGGGGAACTACATTACGACCACGCATATACATACATTACAGAAGGAATCGGGGAAGATATCATTCCTGAAAACTATGATATGTCTGTGATTGATCACTTTGAAAAAGTAACGGATAAAGATGGAGCTGTCTATGCCAGAAAACTGGCTAAAGAAGAAGGTATTTTCTGCGGATATTCTGCAGGAAGCGCTATTGCATCATTGATCCAAATGAAAGATCAGTTCACTAAAGATGATGTCATTGTTGTGTTACTTCACGACCATGGTTCAAGATATGTAGGGAAAATCTACAATGACGAGTGGATGAAGGAAATGGGCTGGCTGGAAGAAAGCAAATAAGCTAATTTGTAAATAATAAAAAAACGGAGCAAAATTATTTTGCTCCGTTTTTTGTTTTTATTGATCGATTTTCACTTTATCTTTTAGTGTATTCTTGAGAAAACTGTACTCTTTTTCACTCATCGCCTTTCTGGGAAACATATAGCTGTATTTTCCTTCAAGAGAAATAAACTCGTTATTGCTTTCAGTATATTCAAAATCTTTCCATTCGCTGGTTTCTTTTTCACCATCAATATTCACTGTGAAAAAGTTATTATCAAATCTTATTTCGTATAGTTTACATCTTTCAAGCGTACTCAGATAATGATTCACCTGCTTTTTCCATCTTGACACTTTATTAACGCTTACAGACAAAAAAACAGCACAAAGCAAAAATATAAAGCTTAAAAAGTATAAAATTCCCACACTTTCTTTACTTAAAAGATCTTTGAAAAGAAAAACAACGAAAACAATTACCGCTGCTGCAATGGTGGCAATAGTTTTACCTTTTGTAGTGGGTGAAAAAAGCAGACTTCCCTGATTACCGCTAAAATAAATATCTTCAAAAATTTTTCTGTCTGGTTTTAGTGTAATCACCTTTTCTTCATTCATAATTATAGAGTTGGCTTTAAAAAGCTACAAAACTAAACTAAATATCTTCATATTGATCACTTATGGCAGAAAGTTTATTCATCAGTTCTCTGTTTCTTCGGTTCAGAGCATCCAGTTTTTTCAGCATATTATGAATCACTTCAAGACCAGGCAGATTTATTTCAAGATCATAATGCCAGTTGGCAAATTTTTCCAGATTGGGCAAGTCTTCATACATCAGATAGTGAATATTGTTTTCAATCTGAATATTCAGCAAACCATAATCTACAAGCTCATCAAAAAAAGTGATTTCTATATTATAGATTTTTACGAGTTCTTCCCGTGATATTCTTTCACTCATAGCTTAGGAATTTTTTAGTTGTTCAAAAAGTTCTTTCTGCTTCTCGGTAAGGTTGGTTGGCAGTTTTACTTCATAGGTTACAAAAAGATCGCCGTGTTCTCCTTCTTTTTTATAGACAGGAAAACCTTTTCCTTTGAGTCTCACCGTCATTCCGGTTTGGGTTTCCGGTTTCACTTTAAGGTTCACACTTCCATTGAGAGTATGTACTTTTACTTCTCCGCCCAGAACCGCTGTATACAGATCAATAGTGACTTTGGTTTTCAGATCATCACCGATTCTTTCAAAATCCGGATCTGCCGGAATATTGAAGGTGATGTACAAATCTCCGTTTGGACCGCCATTTATACCGGGATTTCCATGCCCTTTTAACTTGATCTGCTGCCCGTCATACACCCCTGCAGGAATAGTGATTCTTACTTTTTTACCATTGATTTCAAAAGTTTGCGGATGAGTGGTTGCAGCATCTCTTAAATTGAGATTCAATTCGGCGGTTATATCCTGTCCTTTGAATTTACCGGAAGCCCTTCCTCTCGAACTTTTACCAAATCCGCCGCCTGCTCCGCCAAACATGTTCTGGAAGAAATCTGAAAAATCTTCCCCTTCACCAAAGTCTGCTCCGGAATATCCTCCGTTGTAACTCTGCTGTTGATACTGTCTTTGCTGCTGTTGCTGGGCTTTTTCGTATTCTTCGCCGTGTTTCCAGTGTTCGCCGTACTTGTCATATTTTGACCTGTTTTCCGGATTACTCAGCACTTCATTAGCTTCATTCAGTTCTTTGAATTTCTTTTCTGCTTCTTTGTCTCCGGGATTGAGATCGGGATGATGTTTTCGGGCCTGTTTCCGGTAGGCTTTTTTGATATCATCCTGTGTTGCGTTTTTATCTACGCCTAAAATTTTATAGTAATCTATATAAGCCATAGAAATGTAGTTTACTCAAATTTATGAATTTTAGGTCTGAAAATTGTATAACAGAATGTTAAAAATAAACCTATCTTTGATAAAAAGCCATACATGAAAGATGTATTGAAAAACTACTCCGGAATCATATTTTTACTTTTGGGAATCACTATTGGAAGCATCATAGGAATTGTTGCTCCCGGTTTTGTGGAATACATTAAACCTTTGGGAGATATTTTCCTTAATCTTCTTTTTGTGAGTGTAGTACCATTGGTATTTTTTGCTGTTTCCAATTCTATTGCTTCTTTGGAGCAACAGTCTAAATTCGGAAGAATTATTCTTGTAATGGCCTTTACTTTTTTATTCTTTATTCTTACTGCTGCCATTTTTACCATCTGTGCAGTATATCTTTTCCCTGTTTCCGGGGTCTCAGGAAGTTCTGAGATAATTGCAGAAGCAGCTAATGAAGACACATGGGGTAACCGGATTGTAAGTTTCTTTACCGTGGGAGAATTCACGGAGCTTTTCTCAAGAAGAAATATGCTGGCTCTTCTGGCATTTGCTTTTCTGACAGGATTTGCAGCCCGAAAAACAGGAGAAAAAGGGCAGCCTTTCAGGGTTTTTATTGCTTCGGGATATGAAGTGATGAAAGAACTTCTTCTATTGGTGATGAAACTTGCTCCTATAGGTTTAGGCGCTTACTTTGCTTATCAGGTCTCCACTTTAGGACCTCAGCTTTTTGGATTTTATGCTAAACCTTTAGGGTTATATTATATTGCGGGTGTTATTTATTTCCTGGTGTTTTTTTCTATCTATGCGTTCATGGCGAATGGGCAAAAAGGAGTCAAAAGTTTCTGGACGAATGCCATTTACCCAACTTTAACAGCCATAAGTACATGCAGCAGTTTTGCAACAATGCCTGCTAATTTACAAGCTGCTTCCAAAATCGGGATTCCGAATTCTATTGCCAATCTGGTGATTCCTATCGGGACCACGCTGCATAAAAACGGATCTTCCATGTCTTCAATCATCAAGATTTATGTAGCATTCTTAATCATTGGAAAGGACTTCTTTGATCCTGCCAACCTGCTTTTGGCATTGGGAATTACTGTATTTGTCAGCATTGTGGCTGGTGGTATTCCTAATGGTGGGTATATCGGAGAGATGCTGATGATCTCTGTTTATAAACTCCCTCAGGAAGCGATTCCTGCGGTGATGATCATCGGGACTTTGGTAGATCCTCTCGCTACCGTTCTGAATGCTGTAGGAGATATCGTTGCAGCGATGTTTGTCAACCGGTTTGTAAAAGTCTGAATTGTTTTTTGTTACACCCCACTATTCACTGCGCTTTATCGGTTCCAGATTTTCATATTCTTCCGGAGTGAAAAGTCTGTAGTGAACCTTAAATGTCTTTCCCAAAGGAGTTTCCAGCGAGAAACCTCCCGGTCCGAAACCATCCGTAACGTCGAGTGTAAAATGGGAATATTTCCAGTATTCAAAAAGGTCGCGGTCTATCCAGAACTCATGTCCATTAATAGTACCGATCATGGCATCGTTCATTCTGGGAAAGAAGCCTCCTTTTTCAAAGCATTGCGGCTGAGTTCCTTCACAGCATCCTCCTGCCTGATAAAACATCAGAGGGCCATATTGTTCTTCCAACCTGTTAATTACTTCAAGGGCTTGTTCTGTTGCGGAAAGTCTTGATATTTTTGTTTCCATTATTTTTATTTTAGCTTACAACACACCTTATGTTGATAAAAGATCCCGGTAAAATACATTCTAACCGGGATCAGCAACACATCATCAAATTAATTTGAGCCGGCAATATCCAAAACGATTCTGCCGTCAATTTGTCCTTTTTTCATTTTATCAAAAACATCATTGATGTCTTCCAGCTTTGCCGCAGTAACTGTAGCTTTTACCAATCCTTCATTGGCAAAATCCAATGCTTCCTGCAAATCTTTTCTTGTTCCTACAATGGAACCTCTTACTGTGATTCTTTTTAAAACCGTTTCAAAAATAGGAAGTTCGAAAGATCCGGGAGGGAGTCCATTGAGAGCAATTGTTCCTTTTCTTCTCAACACATCTATTCCCTGCTTGAAAGCAATTGGTGAAACTGCTGTAATCAATGCACCATGCATTCCGCCGACTTCTTTATGTAAATATTCTCCGGGATCTGTGTTTTTTGCATTGACTACAAGGTCTGCTCCTAATTTTTTCGCCAGCTCAAGCTTATCGTCGGCTACATCAATAGCGGCTACATGCATTCCCATTGCTTTAGCATACTGAACGGCTACATGTCCCAGTCCTCCGATTCCTGAAATGGCCACCCATTCTCCGGGTTTTGTTTCTGTTTCTTTCAATCCTTTGTAAACAGTTACTCCGGCACATAAAATTGGGGCAATCTCCAGAAAATTGACATCAGATTTCAAATGCCCCACATATCTTGAATCTGCAATAACGTATTCTGCAAATCCTCCATCTACACTGTATCCTCCGTTTTTCTGTGCTTCACAAAGGGTTTCCCATCCTGTGATACAATAATCGCAGCATCCACATGCACTGTACAGCCATGGAACTCCTACTGCATCTCCTTCTTTTACAAAAGCTTCCGGTCCGCAGGCTACTACAATACCTACTCCTTCATGTCCCGGAATAAGAGGCATTTTGGGCTTTGCAGGCCAGTCACCATCTACCGCATGTAAATCTGTGTGGCAAACTCCGCAGGCGATAACCTTGACAAGCACTTCATATCTTCCGGGTTCTCTTACAGGTACTTCTTCTATTTTCAAAGGTTGACCATAGCCCTGAACTACTGCCGCTTTCATTGTTTTTGGAATCATATTTTATTTTTGGAATTGAGTTATTTTGATTGATTAGTTTCATCTCTGAACAGATAAGTTCTTTGCGTGAGGGATAGGAAGGGCGGCGAGGAACGAGCCGGTGCGCAATGTAATGAAGCACCGAAACGAAGTGCAGCCCTGGATAGCCCGACCGTATTGCCCTGGATAAAGCCAAGGCAATCGGGCACGTCCTGAATAATATTAAAAGAAACCTAGCTTATTCTTGTTATAAGAAATCAGCATGTTTTTGGTTTGGCGGTAATGATCGAGCATCATTTTATGGTTTTCTCTTCCGATTCCTGATTGTTTGTACCCTCCAAAAGGTGCTCCGGCCGGATACGAGTGATATTGGTTCACCCATACTCTTCCTGCTTCAATCTGACGTGGGATATTGTACAGCTGGTGGGCATCTCTCGTCCAGACTCCTGCTCCAAGTCCATAGATGGTATCATTGGCAATTTTCACGGCTTCTTTTTCGTCTTTGAAAGTGGTAAACGCCAGCACCGGACCGAAAATCTCTTCCTGAAAAATTCTCATTCTGTTGTTTCCTTTGAAGATCGTAGGCTGAATGTAGTATCCGCCTTCAAGATCTTCACCTAGGTCGTTTACAGCTCCTCCTACAAGCACTTCTGCTCCTTCTTCTATTCCCAACTGAATGTAAGAGAGGATTTTATCTTTCTGAATCTGTGAAGCCTGCGCTCCCATCATCACGGTTTTATCCAGTGGATTTCCTACTTTGATGGCTTTTACTCTTTCGATGACTCTTTCGATAAAGGCATCTGCAATATCTTCCTGAACAAGGAGCCTTGAAGGACATGTACATATCTCTCCCTGATTCAGGGCAAAAAGAACCGCACCTTCAATTGCTTTGTCTAAGAATTCATCATCTGCGTCCATTACAGAATTGAAGAAAACGTTCGGGGATTTTCCTCCCAGTTCCAATGTTACCGGAATAATATTTTCTGTGGCATACTGCATAACCAGTCTTCCTGTAGCGGTAGAACCGGTAAATGCTGCTTTTGCTACTTTCGGATTGGTTACCAAAGCTCTTCCCAGCTCTGCCCCGAATCCGTTGACAATATTAATAACTCCTGCCGGTAAAAGGTCACCAATCAATTCCATTAAAACCATAATGGAAACAGGAGTGCTTTCTGCCGGTTTCAAAACGACGCAGTTTCCTGCTGCCAACGCGGGAGCCAGTTTCCATACTGCCATCAGGATCGGGAAGTTCCATGGAATGATCTGTGCAATGACTCCAAGAGGTTCGTGAACGATTAAGGAAACAGTATCTTTATCTAATTCGTTATGCGATCCTTCATCAGCACGGATCACTGAGGCGAAGTATCTGAAATGATCAATGGCTAAAGGCATATCTGCTGCCAGCGTTTCTCTCACTGCTTTTCCGTTATCTATTGTTTCTACTGTAGCAAGGTATTCTAAATTCTGTTCTATTTTGTCTGCAATCTTATTCAGGATAATGCTTCTTTCTGTGGGGGAAGTATTCTTCCATGTCTGAAATGCTTTTTCAGCTGCGTCTACCGCTAACTCCAAATCTTCTTTGGACGAGTGTGCTACCTGAGTAAATTTTTTTCCATCAACCGGGGAAACGACATCAAAATATTGTCCCTTAACAGGCGGAGTGAATTTTCCATCAATATAGTTATCGTATCTGTTTTTAAATTCCGGACGCTGTAAAAGTGTGGTTGATCTTGGTTCTGTAATAGTGCTCATATTAGTATTGTTTTTATTTTTTCGATAACGCCAAATTACACTGAGAAGCCCAAAAGAGTATAGCACAATCGTATTAAAAAAGTGGAAAATAGTGCAGGGGGTTCAATTTTAGTATTTTATTAACAGCAACATACTCTCAAATTTTCTATATTTGAGTTACCTCCGATTCAAAAAAATTTAGAAATGAATAACAATAGTAAGATTTTATTAAATACTCCTGAATTACGTAAGGAAAACCAACTATTGAGTCTTGTTGAAAACCAGACGAAATTCAATCTAAACAATTGTGAATTCAGCATTTATGAGACTCATAAAGCAGCTTTTGATGTAAAGCTTCATTTCGAGAACATTGCATTTACAGCGATGCTGAGAGGTAAAAAACATATGAAACTGGATAAGAAGACCAGTTATTTTGATTACTATCCGGGGGAAAGTATTCTGGTAGCACCGGGAGAAACAATGGTCATTGATTTTCCGGAAGCAGATGAAACGCCTACGCAATGTATTTCGTTGAGCCTTAATCCTGATTTTATTGAAGATTCTCTCAATTATCTCAATTATCATCTTCCTAAAGTGGATGAAACTTCGCAATGGAACATTCAGCTGGATGAGTATTTTCTGTTTAATAATAAAGCGCTGGCTTCGGCTACCAACAATATCATGAGAATTGCCATGGATGATAACTCACAAAAGGATATCATGGCCGATTTTGCTTTGAAAGAGCTTCTGATCAGGCTGATGCAGACCCAGGCAAGAGGCATGGTAGAAAAAAATATTGTTAAGAATAAATCCAGAATAGGTTTTGTGGTAGATTATATTAAAAGAAATCTGCACCAGAAATTGTCTATTGACAGTATCGCCAAACTGGCTTATGTAAGCAAGTCTAATTTCTTTAAAATGTTCAAAGATGAGCTGGGAACTTCCCCTAATGATTTTATTTTGCAGGAGCGAATTAACCGGGCAAAAGAATTGCTTGCCAGCCAGACCAGCATTAAGGAAACTGCTTTTCAGACAGGTTTTTCTGATACCAATTATTTCACAAGGGTATTTAAGCAGCTGGAAGGAGTGACTCCGAAAAGTTATCAGGACAGGATGCTTCTACGATAGCTTTACAACAAAAAAGAGTCCCATTTCCGGGACTCTTCTTAAAAAATATATTAAAATTAAATCTTAATATTTGTCATTCTGCTGGATATTCGGGTTTGCCTGAATAGCAGTAATAGGAATTGGCCACTGCCATTTGAAGCTTCCGGCTGCAAGAGTCTGCGCAACAGCAGGGGTACCTGTACCGTCAAAAAGATCTCCTTTACCTGATCTCTGAACAGGAAGGTTTAATCTCTTCAATGTATACCATCTGTCATTTTCAAATGCAAGCTCTAATCTTCTTTGTTTCAGGATCGCATCTAAAAGAGCCTGTCCTGTTTCTGTACCAGGAGTAAATACAGTATATCTTTCAGCTCTTAATTTATTTAAAAGAACTAAAGCCTGTGCTCCATTACCTGTTCTGTAATATGCTTCAGCAACGTTTAGTAATACTTCAGCTCCTCTTAAATATTTAATTGAAACAATATTAGCAGGCCCTCCGTTTCCTGAATATTTTGTTACATGATTATAGTTTTGTTTGCTATATACACTGGTAGTGAAATAAACAGGTTTTCTCACATCATTATCTGTATATGAGGTATACAGATCATAATCTACAACAAACTCTGATCTTAAGGCAGGGACTGATTGATTATATGCAACACCTACTGTATTTTGTTCTGATGCCGCATTTAACACCTGGAATAAAATTCCGTCCACATTCTTAGCATTATTTTCTTCTTTCCACAGAGAAGTAAAATTTTTCTTTTCAGTGATGCCTGGCGACATTCCTAATGCAAGCTCTCCATATTCTATAGTTTTAGCATAGTCTCCTTTGTATAGGTATACTCTTGATAACAATCCATAGATGGCAGCTTTGCTCAGTCTTCCTTTATCTGCATCATTTTGTGTAATATTATCAGCACCAAATAATAAATCAGCTATAATCTTATCATAAACCTGCTCAACAGTTAAATTTCTAGATCCTGTATTGTTAAGAGGCTCATATTTTTCAGCGTAATAAATCCCCACACTGGATTTTGCATCTGCAGATTGAGTCGGGATCTTAGAATACGCTCTTACAATATCAAAATGAGCTATTGCTCTTAATGCTCTTGCTTCAGCTTCCAAATTCGTTTTCTGTGTTCCGGATAATACACCATTGTTGATATATTTCAAAACAAAGTTAGCTCGGCTGATTACAAGATAGGCAGCACTATACAATCCTGTTGTTTGTGAATTATCTGATGAAAACTCGAAGTTTGATGCCGCAAAATTGGTATTTCTTCCTGTAGTTACACGAACAAGGTTATCTGTAGTAAGATCTCCCATGATAAGTTGATTCCCTGTATCACCAGTATAATACCCAGCTCCTTTAAGAGCTGTATAGGCTCCATCCATAGCCTGTCTGAAGGTTTCAGGTCTGGTCATTGCCTGCTCCTGATCTTCATTGATTGATGAAATTTGATCTAGATTTCTGTCGCAAGACGTTAACGTAACAAACATGGTTAACGCAGCTAAACTTATTTTTATTATATTCTTTTTCATAAAGCTATTCAATATTAAAATTCTAATTGCAGTCCTACCAAGATTGTTCTTACAGCAGGGTAAGTATAAAGGTTATATGCTCCTGGAACAAACAATGCTGTAGATTCACCGGATCCTACTGAAACCTCAGGTTCTCCGTGGAATTTAGTCACTGTAAATAAGTTTTGTCCCTGTACATATGCTCTAAGCTTATTAATTGGTGATCCTTCTCCAAGGAATGCTTTATCAAATGTATATCCTAATGTAAGTGATCTTAATCTTAAGTAATCTGATTTTTCAATCCACTGATCAGAATCACGCATACCGTTTGAGTCAACTTTCTGGAATACTCCTGTATCTCCAAGGTTTTGCCAAACCTGAGCAGCCGCCTGAGCCATATTTCTACCTGCAACAGCCAACGTTGGATCCACAGCAGCAGCATACATGTTGTTATAAGTATATCCACCTAGCTTAAATGCGAAATCAGCACTGAAATCAAGTCCTTTATATTGAACTGTAGTTCCGAATCCACCAAAACTTTTTGGGAATGGAGATTTATCGGTAAGAGGAACTGCATTGGAAGCACTGTAAACATCAGTAATATTTCCTGCTTTATCATAATATAATGCTTTTCCATTGCTTGGATCTACTCCGGCAAATCTAACATTATAGAATACATATGGAGTTTCTCCCACTTTAAGATAAGTATCTCCTAAATTTCTTTCCGACTGACCATCTGCTAACTTGTCAAGAACAGACTTCTGGAAAGAAATATTAGCATGTAGATTCCATTGGAAATCTTTCTGCTTGATTACATCTACACTCAATTCAACTTCAAGACCTTTTTGAGACATATCTCCTGCATTGATATACTGGTAGTATCCACCTTCCTGTTTATCCAAAGGCACAAGCTGTACGAAATCTTTTCTCTTGTTCTGATATACTTCTACGGATCCACGAACTCTTCTGTTCCACATTGTGAAATCAACCCCTAAGTTGGTAATCGCATTAGACTCCCATTTAAGATTGCTGTTCCCAATAATAAAATTACCTTGTGAAAGCGTACTAGGATATGAAGTACCGTTAGTACCATATAAACCGTAGCTGATATTATTGACATTATAGTAATCAGGCAAAGTACCATCGTTACCTGTTGTACCGTAAGATCCTCTAAGCTTTAAATCATTAATAAACCCACCTTTCATGAAGTCTTCCTTCGCAATATTCCAAGCTGCACTTGCAGACCAGAAAATACCACTTTGGTTATTGGCACCAAATCTTGATGAAGCATCTCTTCTCAATGATCCTGTTACCAAATATCTTCCTTCATAATCATAGTTTAGTAAACCTGCTAAACTGAATAAAGTATTTCTTACCTTAACTCCGGTAAATGTATTTCTGTCAGAAGGTGTTGTAATAGATGGAACATTAATTACAGGAGATTTCAATCCGTAAGCCCCACCATTCATTGTTTCGTTGTAGTTATCGTTATATTCGATAAATCCTAAGAAATCAAAGTTGTGGCCTCCATATGATTTTTTATAGTTAATGGAGTTATTCCAAGTGTAGTTAAATGTATAGAATGAATTTTTGTTCAATGAACCTGTAGGAACTTTGTTCACTGTGATATCCAGATTTGAACCTTTTTTCAACCACTGAGTTCCCATGTACCAATCAAAAAGTCCGTTAAAGTTTGTTTTAAACTTCAGACCATCGATAATTTTATATTCTGCGAATAAAGTAACCGGAATTCTCAGTCTCTGATCATCTAATCTATAGTTACGGATCTGCTCAACAACGTTAGAACCAGCTCTCATTGTCTGATTATAACTTCCATCCGCGTTATAAACCGGCTCATAGGGAGCATATTTATACATGGCTCCAAATGGGTTCTGCGTATTGTTTCTGTCTCTGAAATTCTGAGTTTCCTGATACTGAACACCTAGGTTAATCCCTACGTTTAGTTTTTCACTCAGTTTATTGGTAAATCCAAAGTTACCTGTATATCTCTTAAGTCCGTCGATATCTCTGATAATCCCGTTATCAGAATCATATCCTAAAGAGTAATAGAAAGTACTTTCTCTGGATCCTCCCTGTGCGCTGAATAAGTAAGATTGAATGCTTGAAGGCTTTAACAGATCTTTTTGCCAGTTGTGATCATAGGCAGCAAGTGCATCCATTTCTTGTTGAGTTCTTGGTTTAAATCCAAGGTACCCTAATTGATTCTGGAAATCCATCAACTCCCTGGAATTCATCATGGTGTAATTTTTGTCTCTCAGCTTTTCACTGAAACCAAACTTAGTTTCAAATGAATAGTGAGTTTTCCCAGCTTTTCCGGCTTTAGTAGTTACTACTACTACTCCATTTGCTCCTCTCGCACCATACTGTGCTGTCGCAGCAGCATCCTTAAGAATTGAAATAGACTCTACGTCTGCAGGGTTGATTGCACTGAACTGTCTTGCAGTCATATACATACCGTTTACTACATAAGTAGGCTCTGAAGAACCACCAACACCGGCAATACCTCTTACCTGAATGGTAGCAGCAGCACCTGGCTGCCCGGTAGTACTTTGTACAAATACCCCTGAAGCTCTACCCTGTAAAGAGTTACCAATAGATGTAGTAGGAGAGTTTCTTCTGATTTCGTCACCCCCAACAACAGCCTGAGCCTGGGTAATTTCATCTGCTTTTTTCTTCTGGTATCCAGTAACGATTACCTCATCGATCTTATTCTCCTTCAGAACAGAATCATTCTTAGATTTTTGTGCAAAAGCAGCTTGTCCTAAAAAAAACAAAGCTCCTGCACTTAATACATGTAACTTCACATTCATATTAACAGATTTTAATATATTCAAGCGACAAATATGTCGATAAATATCTATAACATCAATTCGTTGAATGCTGAAAACACGCTTCAAGAACGGAGAGATTCACATTCATCTTAAAAAAACGATAAAGAATCATTCTGAATATATTTAAAAAATTAACAAAAAATAAGTCAATTTATATATTAACAGAATTTTAATAAATTTTAAAATTTAAATCAATTTACATTGATTTTAAAAAAATGATTAAAAAAATAAACTTTAAACATCATTTATTAAGTAAAATTTACACTAAAATAATTTACCAATTTGAAGAAAATGGAGCAAAAAACAGCTTATTTTCTTAAATTTTATATAAAAAACAGTATTCTACAAGCTGAGAATTCCTTTTCCATGATCTGTTATTCATCATAACAATTAAAATTTACAGGGGTTTCATTGATAAAAAAAAGTAAAGCATCCCAAAGTATGATGAGATGCTTTTATATAATTTTATTGAATACACTTATTTCTGAAACCCATAATATCTGGCTCCTATTAAAACCGGATTTTCTGTTTCAATAGAGACAAGTCCAAAGCCTTTGTAATTTTTATTTACAGAATCTTTCAACTGTTTTCTGTGAAGTTTTTCATAGGTTTCAAAGTTTACAGCAGTTCTTTGGTTCAAACTTTCAAACAAATTCCATTTCTCTACTACTTTTTTCCAGTTCCCGGCAACTGTTCCAGCAAATACTTTTGATTTTGAACCACTTCCATACCCTACGAAACCAATTTCTTTTCCGGAGAGTTCTTCATTTTCGTTAAAAGATGTCTGTAATGCTGAAAGAAGCGCCATAAATATGGAAGCTGTGTACATATTTCCTATTTCTGAAGAGGCTCTCTGGGTCTTTTCTATCTTATCATTAATTAATTTCAGATAGTTTTCTGATTTAGCCACTGCTTTTTGTTCATCTGCTGTTTCATAGGAAAGGCCGTTCTCAAGGCTGTAGATTTCCGTAAAAACCCTTTTCCCATGGAACGCATAAGGAAGGTGGAAAATAATATACTGCCAGTTTTCATACGGTTTTTCCTGCCCGGTTATTTCTTTATAATGATAATAAGCTTCTTTTATTCTATCCTGATAGCACTGGTTAGAATATTGTCCGTCAAAAACTGGTTCGTCTGTAAAAATTTCAATCTTTTCAGGAAATGTTTCCGGAGCTCCATTCAAGTCTTCTTTTTTATATGATCTTCTCGGTTTAAAAAAATCAAAGACACTTTCTGAGGCTACTCCCCAATTATTTTCTATTTCAAGAAGATCCGGTTTTGAGGAAATCAAAAAAGCCACAGCACCGCCTCCTTGTGTATATTCTCCTGATGATGCCAATTCATATTTTGCATAATCACTGGCAATTACTACTGCTTTTTTATCAGGATTTACTCTTACAAAGTCCAGAGCGTTATGTAAAGCATCTACTCCCCCTACACAGGCAAAAGTCATATCAAGTACGTCACAGTTTCTGAAACATCTTGTTCCAAATTCTTCTTCCAATACTTTTTCTACCATCTGTACAGCATAGGAAGCTGTAGGTTTTGCAGCATCCACTGCGCTTTCTGTCCCAAGGTATACTCTTGCTATTTCTTCAGGATTGATTTGATAGTCTTTTATAAGCTTCAGTAATGCTTCTGCTGCAAAAGTGGCAGCATCTTCGTGAACGTCAGAAAGTCCCATTTTATGAAGACCTAAGCCTTTTTCCAATTTCGCTGGTTCTATTCCTCTTTTATCTGCTAAATCCTTAATCTCCAAATATAAACCAGGTACATAATACCCCGCTGCTTCAATTCCAAAACTCATAATTGTCTAAATTTTAAACGAATTTATGAAAGATAACACAAAAAACAGTGGTAAAAAATGCTAATTTTTGCAATATCATTAAAAATCAATGTATTTAAAAATATAATCCTGCAGTTTATATACATCTTCATCATACAAAGAAAGCCAGCAAATCTGCCGGCTTTATCTGTTTATTTATAGTTTTCAATTGCTTTATTAATGACATCAATCTGCTTATTGATACTTGCTGCGTTTTGTGGATTCTGTTTGAGCAGTTCCATTTTTTTACTCAAACCATCTTTCAGCATCTGAACCATCATCATTTTAGCCTGCGGATTGTCTGCCATTTGGTTTTTGGCATATCCTGCTATTTTTGTTATGCTTTCTGTTGCTTTCAGGTTGTCGGAAGTCATGATCCAGTTGAAACCATCTTCTGCGGCTTTTCCCAATTCCGGATTCTGGAATTTAATGAAGGGATAAAAAGTAGCAAGAGGTGCAATATTTTCGATCTGCGAAGTAATCTTGTTCTTAACAATAATCGGGAGCAATTGTGCCTGCAACGCATCAGAAGCTCCTTTCATATCAATTTTATCAGCCAGGCTGTTTGCTCTTGACGGATCAATAGAAAGAAGGGCACTCATTGAACTTCCTTTCACTGCATTCGAAACTGCATTCACTCCTTTTTCAAATAACGGAAGATATTTTTTATCTTTTGTCTTTCCTAAAGCCGTAATAGCTGCCGCCTGCACCAATGTTTTAGGATCATTGGAAGCCAGTTTTTCAACTTCGGCACCCATCGCCTTCATTTGTTCAGGATTAGTAAGGTCTATTACATTCAAAGCCTTTATTCTTACCCTGAAGAAAGGATCTTTCAATGCTGCTGCCAATAATTTTACAGCTGCAGGGCTTTTCCCGGTCTGATCTTTAATTCCGTTTAAAGCCAGATATCTGCTTTTGAACTCCTTAGAGTTGGTAAACTGCATCAGATTCTGTTCCGGAGTTTTAGTATCGGTAATATCAGCCAGTAAGACTCCGTCTGCATTGATATTAACAAGATCCGGTGCTTTAGAAACATCAAAACTGAATGTATTTTTTGCTTCTGCATTTACCCAGACATTGTATCTTTTAGGTTTTCCGTTGTCATAGATATCAATGGCCAGAGGAAATTCAAAGGGTTTTTCCTGAGTTTGATTAATGGTTACAGCCACCTGTTTTTTTACCGGCTCAAAGGTGGATGAGTAATTAATTTTAGGATTTCCGCTTCCGAAATACCATTGGTTAAAGAACCAGTTTAAGTCTTTACCCGATACTTTTTCAAAAGAAAGTCTTAACTGGTGTGCTTCTGCGTTCTGATATTCGTTGGTTTTCAGATAATCATTCATTCCTGCAAAGAAGGCATCATCTCCAAGATAATTTCTCAGCATGTTTAAAATCCCGCCACCTTTCTGATATGTTACGAGGTCAAAAACATCTTCCCTGGATTCGTAGTTGAATCTTACAAGATTTTTATTAAAATCTGAAGGATTATGGATATACTGATTTACGTCTGTCATGAGGTGATAATCGGCCTGATCTTTTCCGTACTTGTATTCATTCCAAAGGTATTCGGAATAATTGGCGAAAGATTCATTAACGGTAAGATTACTCCAGCTTTCTGCAGTTACCAGATCTCCAAACCAATGGTGAAAGAGTTCATGAGCAATAGTATCTTCCCACGTATTCTCATCGATGAGCTGTCCCGGCTTCTGAAGAATATCACTTCCATGAAGAGTGGCTGTGGTATTTTCCATTGCACCACTTACATAATCTCTTCCGGAAATCTGAGCATATTTCGCCCAGGGATAGTCATAATTCAGTTTTTTAGAGAAAAAGTCGATCATTTCCGGTGTATTTCCGTAGATCTGTTTAGCATAAGGCTCGTATTCCTTTTCAATATAATAATCAACCGGAATGTTTTTCCATTTGTCTTTTACAACGGCATATTCTCCCACTCCCATAAAGAAAAGATAGGTAGAATGTCTTTTATCCATCACCCAATGATCTGTTCTGAGTCCGTTGGATTCTTTTTGAGAATCTTTCATAATACCATTGGATAATGTTACATATTTATCAGGAACTGTCATATAGATTTCCTGGGTTGTCTTTTGGTTGGGTTTATCAATAGTAGGAAACCATGCAGAAGAAGATTCCGTTTCTCCCTGTGTCCAGATTTGGGTTGGCATATCCGGATCTGTTCCCTGAGCATTGATGAAATACAGCCCTTTTGCATCATTGATTGCCATGCTTCCCTGTTGCTTCACTTCATTCGGGCGGGATGTATATTTGATATACACTGTATACTCCTGATTTTTCTGATAGGTTTTATCGAGAGTAATTTTTAGAATGTCGTCTTTGTATTCGTATTTTAAAGGAGACTTTTTGCCGTTGTTATCAAGAGCCACTTCATGAATCAGCATTCCTTTTGCATCAAGGATAAGCTCATTGGTGGCATAGAAGTAAGGTGAAGCGGTAAGCCATTCTTCCCCATTCATCTGTTCTTTCTGATAATCAAAATTCACTTTCAGTTTTGTGTGCTTAAGCTCCGTTACTTTCGTGTGAGTAGCTCTGTATATTTTTTCTCTTCCTGAAGTTTCGGTTTGTGCTGATACATTTGTGGAAAATAAAATTCCAAGTATAGCAATTGATAAAATGGCCTTTCTCATCGGTCTGCTTTATTATTTTTTAGAATTATTTTTTTATGATGATGTCGAAAATGTCATTGACTAAAGTTTCATAGTCACCTTTTTTAAGCTGTTCTTTTGTTTTTGCAAAGGCTTTTTTGAGTTCACTTTCAGGATTTTCGTCATCCACTATTTCTGCTGATGCTACACCTTTCAACTGAAGTACTGCATTTTTCAGTACTTCAACATCTGCATTGTCTTCTATATTAATTTTTAAATACTTCATAATTTATTCTTAAGTATTTGATATTTATGATTTCCTGTCTGCCAACGGATCCCTTTACAAAAAGAATCCAACGAACCGGAATTGTTCATTCAAATGTAAGAAACAATTGCCAAAAGAAAGTGTAATAAAGGATTTATATTCCGATTCCTTAGTTTATGACCGCAGATAATGGCATCTATTAATAAAAAAATAGACGTAAATTTAAAAAATAAAGCGATATAAGAATATTAAATGGCTACAGGAGCTTTGATCCCCGGATGCGGATCATAATTTTCTAAAGTAAAGTCCTCGAAATCGAAATCAAAGATATTTTTAATTTCAGGGTTTAATTTCATTGCCGGAAGTGCTCTTGGTTCTCTTCCAAGCTGTCTGTTTACCTGCTCAAAGTGGTTATTATAGATATGAACATCTCCAAAACTGTGAACATAATCACCTACTTCAAGATCACAAACCTGCGCTACCATCATCAAAAGTAGTGCATAACTTGCAATATTGAAAGGTACTCCAAGGAAAACATCAGCACTTCTCTGATACAGCTGTAAGGATAATTTACCATCCGCTACGTAAAACTGGAACAGGGCATGACAGGGAGCCAAAGCCATGTTTGGAATTTCTGCAACATTCCATGCTGATACGATAAGTCTTCTGGAATCCGGGTTTTTCTTGATCTGATCGATCACTTCTGTAATCTGATCTACAATTTTTCCGTCTGCTCCATTCCAGCTTCTCCATTGTGCTCCGTAAACAGGTCCCAGATCTCCATTTTCATTCGCCCATTCATCCCAGATGCTTACTCCGTTATCTTTAAGATACTTAATATTGGTATCTCCTTTCAGAAACCAAAGCAACTCATAGATAATGGATTTTAAATGCACTTTCTTTGTGGTTACCAAAGGAAATCCTTTTGACAGATCATATCTCAGCTGATATCCGAAAACACTTCTTGTTCCAGTGCCGGTTCTGTCGGTTTTATCAGTTCCGTTGTCTAAAATATGCTGTAAAAGGTCCAGGTAGTTTTGCATTTTGAATGAGATTTTAAGTTTCAAATTTAGTAAAAACCATTAAAAAAAGCACTCACTTTTATGAATGCATTTTATAGCGGTGATGTTTATTTTCTATTAAACAGCTGTATATCTGCCATCTAACAGAAATTAATTTCACCATATATTTTCAATGGTCTGATGAATGGTATTCACAGTAAATGTTTCTCCTGTTTTTTTTCCGTGCATAACTTTCACTAAGGGTGATTCTGCAGAAACGGTCATGATTTTCTCGTTCTCAAAAACAATTTCTCCCATGGAAGCAGCAATATAGAACAATCCTTTATCGGTTTTTACCAATGCTCCATTCTGAACTTTTTCTGAATGATCCGAAGTTATTTTCTGCAAAACAGCCTGTTGGCTCAACACTTCGTTAAGCTGTCTCTGCAGATTATTGATTTCCTGCTGAAGCATTTCTCTTCCGGTTTCGTATTTGTCCCCCATTGAGCTTTTGGTATCATTGTTGGATGCCCGTGTTTCTGCGATCAGGTTTTCAAAATACCGGATTTTGTCTGCTGTTTTTGCTTTAATGATATTGATTATTTCCTGTTTGTTCATTTCAATGGACGTTTTTTTATGGTGAGCGGTAAAAACCACCCCGTCAAAATCATAGATTTTGACACCCCTCCAGCGGAGGGGAATTAAGTACTGCTTAGTGGCTATTCATTAAGATAAAGCCAAAGATCTAAATATTATTTTTCAAATACGGCAAAATCAGATACCTTGAAACTGAAATCTTTTCCATTGCTGAAATCTCTTTTGGTTTTATCAAAAACATTTCTGAATGTTCCCGACAGATGTTCGTCTTCAATAGAAAAGTTAACCGGTTCTTTTGACATGTTCAGAACAACCAAAACTTCATCATTGCCGTTTTTTCTTACATAAGCCAGAATTTTATCATTTGCTGTTGTATTAAGAAGGTAAGTTGTAACGTTGGTATCTCCTCCTCTTAAAGCCGGATTCGAAGCTCTCAAATCCAATACTGTTTTATAGAAATCAGCAACCTGATAGGTATTCGTCCATTTGATGGCATCTTTTTCGAAAAACTCCAGTCTCTTCATATTCGGAAGCTCCTGCCCTGAGTATAATAACGGAACACCATTCCATGTGGCGGAGAATACAGCCATTGGTTTTGTGATGACGCCATATTTTTCATATTCGGTTCCGTTCCACGAGTTTTCGTCGTGGTTTGTGGTAAACCAGGCTCTCATGGAGGCGTCTCCAATATTAGAATACTGTCTCAACAGATCCTTGAGCTCCTGAAGAGGTTCATTTTTTTTATAATAGTCGGCAGATTTGTGCATCCATTTCCAGGAATAGCTGGCATCAAAAACTTTTCCGTATTCCGGGCTTTCCAGCTCATCAAATTCTCCCAGCCAGAAAAGAGGTTTTATTTTTTCTACTTCAGGACGTGCCTGTTCCCAGAAGTCTACTTCTACCCATGAAGCAAGATCACATCGGAAACCATCAATATCGGTTTCCTGCACCCAGAATCTCATGGCATCTATCATAGCCTGACGCATTTCCTGATTTTTATAGTCCAGCTCAATAATATCGTCCATTCCGGAAGATATATGGAATTTTCCATCCGGATCTTTAAGATAAAATTCAGGATGTGTTTTTGTCCACACATGATCCCAGCCTGTATGATTGGCCACCCAGTCTATGATTACTTTAAATCCCAGTCTGTGTGCCTCATTCACCATATCTTTAAAATCCTGCAGTGTTCCGAATTCAGGATTGATGGAAGTGTAATCTGCAGCGGCATAAGGACTTCCCAGACTTCCCTTTTTATTCTGCTGGGCAATTGGGGTAATGGGCATGAACCAAAGTGTTTTTACGCCCATAGATTTCAGCCGGGGCATTTCTTTTGCAAATGCTTTGAAAGTTCCTTCCTGAGTATATTGTCTTATGTTTACTTCGTAGATATTTGTATTATGTTTCCAATCTTTTGGCAGTTCTGTCATCTTCCGTGTATTTTTTTGAGTGGTACAGGAAACAATTCCCAGACCAATTACAGCTAACAAAAGTAATTTTTTCATTAAACTATTTTTAACAAAAGTAAGGATTGTTTTTGGAGGGAAGCGGGAAAAGAACAAAATTGTAAAGGTAAAAAGGCAAAATTACTAAATGGTAAATTTATGAAAAGCTTATTTATGGAAAGGCAGAGGAAATCCGTTTACTTATTTACCAGTTTATTATTTTAATCGTTATGCATTTGCCATAAAAAAGCCCCGGATCAAAATCCAGGGCAGTATATTGTTGTTGACTATCTTTCGTCATCATTATCATCTTCATCATCAAAGACATCATCATTGTAGTCTTCTTCCTCATCATCATCGAAGCTGTCATCATCTTCATCTGCAAAATTTCCTCCTGCTCCAAAATCATCATCGAAGCCGAATTCATCATCTACCAATGGCATTGCTGATTTCTTTTTGCCACCTGCACTTCCGTTTTTGCCAGGAGCTTTCAACGGAACATTTCCAAATCTGTATACCGTGATTGGATAGTTCACGCCTTTTGTTTCTTCAATTACTTCAATAAGCTCACAGAAAAATTCCCAAAGATCAAGAAGCCCATACTGGAACTGTGCTTTGTCTCCTACATTTTCAAAAGCCTCATCAATGTAAACATCTGACATAATTTCGCCGTCACCATCATCACTCATATCTTCCAATGGGACACTTTTTACGATCGTTCCGTCGTCTTCCAACAGATTAAAGGTAGAAAGCTCATCTCCCTGCAGACTGAATGCACTTTTAATTCCTAAATGTAAGTTCCATAACGTTTGTTTTCCCTTAACTTCAATATCACGGAAAATATCCTCTTTCGCATCTAATATTACGCGGATTTTGTAAACCATATCAGTTTCTTAAATTACTTTTTTGCCTTTATAATTATGATAAATCTCTGTTGCAAATATATAATAAATGACATGTGACAAAAAAATATTTCAGGATTTTTTAAAATATTTTTTTTTCTTACATTTTGCCGGAATTATTTACTTTTCTCAAGCATAAAACTAAACTTTGTGCCTTCAAGGTAAACGCTTTCTACGGTAATATTTTCGTTATGAGCTTCAAGGATGTGTTTTACAATAGCCAGGCCAAGCCCGGAGCCGCCTTCTCTTCTGCTTCTGCTGGTTTCCACACGATAAAATCTTTCGAAGATTCTTGGAAGAATTTCGGATTTGATCCCCATTCCGTTGTCTATGACCTCTATCAGCACCTTATTTTTCAGGATACTGGTTTTTACAATCACTTTTGCTTCCTGTCTGTTAGCATAATGAATGGCATTGGAGATGAGATTAATAAAAACCTGAGAAATCTTCTGTTTATCAGCTTCTACAAAAATCTGTGGATGAAGGGTCTGAATCTGTAAAGTTGTATTTCGTTTTTCAGCTTCAAGATCAAGGAGGTCAAAAATCTCTTTGATCAGAAGGTTGACATCAAATTTTGAAACGGTAAGGTTGATTTCGCCAGCTTCCAGCCTATTGATCATATCAAGATCGGTTACAATAGCAATAAGTCTTTCTACCGATTTATCAATTCTTTCCAGATATTTATCCCGGATCGTAAGATTGTCTACTCCGCCTTCTCTTAGGGTTTCTACATATCCCTGAATAGAAAATAAAGGGGTTTTCAGTTCATGGGAAACATTTCCGATATATTCTTTACGGTAGCTTTCCATCTCTTTCATCATATCAATTTCAGATACCTGCTGCTGATTGAGATCTGAAAATCTTTCACCTAACTCTTTGATGGTGATATTTTCATCATGATTCTGTACTATTTCCTGCGGAAGAAATCCTGAAAGACCTTTTACCTGTTTTCTGCTGTAGTAATTGAAAAGGAGTTCCAGTACTACACAGTTGATCAGGAAGATCAGGACAATACAGATGAAAAGACCCGTTTTGAACAAAGGGGTCTTATAGTAGATATCTTTCAGCGAATCGAATACGACACCTAAAAGGAGCATTACCAGTGTCAGCAGACAGGAGGCAACGAGGGTAAGTCTGTAAAATTTCAATTTTACAACGTTTTAATGATTGAACGTAAAGTTAAGATTTTTAAATAATTAAACGATCAGTTTATATCCAATCCCTTTTAATGTCTGAATGGTATTGATCCCTAATTTTTCTCTTAGTCTTCTGATGTGAACATCAATGGTTCTTTCTCCTACAATCACATCATTACCCCAAACTTTTTCCAGAATCTCTTCTCTTTTGAAAACCTTTTCAGTATTGGAGGCCAAAAGGTAAAGCAAATCAAATTCTTTTTTGGGAAGAAGAAACTGCTGTCCGCTTTTGGAAACTCTGAAGTTATCTTTGTCGATAACAAGGTCTCCGATTTCGATGAGTTTAGCATTGTCAGAAACCTGAGAGGTTAGCTGCAATAATGCATTTACCTTAGAGATAAGGATTTTCGGTTTGATCAGTTTTACGACATAGTCATTAGCACCCGCCTGAAAACCTGCTAATTGAGAAAATTCTTCGCTTCTTGCAGAAAGGAACACAATAAGTGTTTTTTGCAGTTCTTTCACTTTACGAAGTTCCTGACAGGTTTCTATACCATCTTTTTCAGGCATCATGACATCTAATAAGATAAGGTCCGGAACAATTTCCTTTGCTTTCTCTATACCTTCATTACCATTGGTAGCGGTATAGATATCGTACCCTTCCTTTTCCAAATTGTAAGACAGAATCTCTAAAATGTCCAGTTCATCGTCTATTAAAAGAATTTTTTTGCTCATCTTCTAGTTTAAGAATTCCCACAAAATTAATTATTTCAATTGATTTCATCTATCCGCCAAATGTTAACTAATTATTAAAAAACAACATTTTAAACACAAATTACAAAATCAATAAAAAAAACAATAAATAAATATATAAAAATCAAATATAAGGAATAATATTCAATATTAAAACAAAAATTATAATTATATAAACAAAACATCGATAACTATAAAATCCATTCATTCGTTAATACAAACTTCATAATTAATTAAGATTCTCCTAAAGTTTTCTTAAAAACTTAGCCCTTATTTTGCCCTTGAAAAAGAAGTAAAAGAAGTAATAATGAAAAAACAACTCCACAAGAGCATCATGCTACTTGCCTTGTTTTCTGCTGGCTATGCTTTTGCACAAAGTCAGATTTTGGAAGGTAGGGTATTGGACGAGAAAGATAATACTCCTATAGAAGGTGTAAAAGTAAAGGTAAACGGTCAGGAAGTAACCACTGACATTTCCGGATACTACTCTATCAACCTTTCTCCCGGTGCCAATTACATTGTAACGGTAAGCTCCAATGGGTATAACAGAAAAGAGATCAGTGAGGTGATTATCAAAAATGAAGGTAATACTCACCTTGATATTGTTCTGGATAAGCCATCTACCAAAGAAAAAGAAATTGAGGGTGTTGTCATAAAATCAAATGCAAGAAAAGAAACCATAGCCTCTACCATCGGTTTACAAAAGAATGCGGGTGTAGTTTCTCAGGTTATTGGTGTTGAAGCTATTAAAAGAAGTCCGGACAGAAATACGGGTGAAGTTCTGAAAAGAGTCTCCGGGGTGAGTTTGTTTGATGGAAAATATATTGTAGTAAGAGGTTTATCAGACCGTTACAATCAGGCCATGCTGAACGGCATCCAGTTATCCAGTACGGAACCAGACAGAAAGACTTTCTCTTTTGACCTTTTCCCTGCTAACGTTATCGAAACCCTTGTGATCAACAAAACTTTCATTCCTGAATATACAGGTGAATGGGGAGGTGCATTGATTCAGGTAAATACTAAAGATATTCCTAATAAAAATTTCTTCAATGTACAGGTAGGCGTAGGAGGAAACACCGCTACTATGGGGCAGGAATTCCATATGCAGAAAGGAGGAAAATGGGACTTTTTAGGAATTGATGACGGTTACCGAAAACTTCCTACCAATATGCCTGCAAAAAACGCTTTCAGTATTCTGACTGAAGCACAGAAAACAGAGATCGGCAAAGGATATACAAAGAATCTTGGATACAACAGTATCGGTTACCCTGAAAACTTAAGTTTACAGTTAGACGGAGGTTTCAACACGAAGTTATTCGGAAAAGATTTAGGAGTAATTGCTGTTTTAAACTACAGTAATAACAAAAGAAGAACTGAATCTACCAACCGTTTCTTTACCATCAACAATCAGCTTGCTGATACCAACTTCGATTATTTTACAGAAAAATACAGCAATGATATTATTTTGGGAGGGATGTTGAACCTTTCTTTAAAGCTGAACAGCAACAATAAAATTTCCCTGAAGAATATCATCACCAACAATACAGTAAATCACATGTCCTTCAGAACTGGAAAGGACTTTGAATTTGATCCTATTAACGGAACAAACATCATGGCAAGGGAAATTGGATTTAAAGAAACTACTTTCTATAACTCTACCCTTTCCGGTAACCATAAACTTGATATTCTTGGCGGTCTTACCGTAAACTGGTACGGAAGCTTCGGGATTCTTGATCAATACATCCCTTTGCTACAGCGTTTGCAGTATAACCAATATACGAACATGCCGGGAAGCCCTTATTTAGCTTTGATTTCTAATGGTCTTTCTCAAAAATCAGGAAGTGTATTCTACTCTACGCTAAGTGACTATTTATATAATGCAGGAGGTGATGTATCCAAAACATTTACGATGTTCGGACAAAAACAAACGATCAAAGGTGGATATTTATTCCAGGTAAAAGACAGAATATACAACTCAAGACCGTTCTCTGTAAGACTTGAAAACTTCAATCAGGGATTGCTTTCTCAGCCTTTTGAAACGATCTTCAATCCTGGTAATTTTGGAACTAACGGAGGATTTACATTTGATGAAATTGCAGGAAACCAATACCGATATATTGCCAATACGATCCTTAACGCAGGATATTTACAGTTTGACAACAACTTCACACCATGGTTAAGAGCAGTCTGGGGATTAAGAGTTGAAAACTTTGACCAGCTGGTAGGAAGCACAAAAAAGAGTGATGACCGTTTTGTCAATACAAGAGTGACAGACTTTTTACCTGCTGTGAACTTGACATTCAAGGTAAATCCTAAAATGAATATCCGTCTTGCAGGTTCACAAACTGTTGTAAGACCGGAATTCAGAGAGGTTTCTCCTTTGGCTTATTATGATTTTGACCTTGGAGCAACTGTAATCGGTAACAAATCTATTGAAAGAACTAAAATCACGAGTGCTGACCTTCGTTGGGAATTCTATCCAAGAAACGGAGAAATTATATCCGTGGCAGGTTTCTATAAAAACTTCAAAAAACCGATCGAATTATACTTCAACCAATCAGGGGTAGGAACCAGTAACACTTTCAACTACCTTAACGTAGATAAAGCTGATGCTTATGGATTAGAAGTGGAAGCGAGAAAAAAACTGGATTTTGTAAGTGCTCTTAAAAACTTTACGCTGGGTGGAAACGTAGCATTAATTAAAAACAGAGTAACGGACGAAGCTACCAACATAGACAGACCAATGCAGGGACAGTCTCCTTACACGGTTAACTTAAGTCTTCAGTACGATACTGAAAAATCAGGTTGGTCTTCTACTCTATTATTCAACATGATCGGAAGAAGAATCTTATATGTAGGAAACGATCAGGTTCCACCAATCTGGGAAGCACCCAGACCTCTTTTAGACTTCCAGCTTGCTAAAAAATTATGGAGCAACAAAGGAGAAATCAAGCTGAATGTTTCAGATATCCTGAACCGTCGTGCTAAATTCTACCATGACCTGAACGACAATGGTAAGTATGACAGCAAAGATGCTCTTGCTATTGAAAGACTTACAGGAACCAATATCAGTTTAACACTGGGATACAATTTTTAATTCACTCAACAAATAATCTAATAAATAATTTAATTCTTTATAACATGAAAAAGTTCGTTTTATATTCTTTAATGCTTGGCGCTCTAGTATCAACTACCGCTTGTAGAAATATAGAAGAAGATGGACCTACCATTATTCAAAATGGAGGTAACGGAAACGGAGAAACTGAAAACCTTATTCTTTCAGGAAAAATCACTTCCAATACTACACTTAAAGCCAATAAAATCTATAAGCTGAGAGGACTGGTATATGTAACTAACGGAGCTACTTTAACTATTGAGCCAGGTACAAAGATTGTAGGTGAAGCTGATAAAAACGGAGCTTTGATCATTACAAGAGGGAGCAAAATCATGGCGGAAGGAACTGCTGCCAACCCTATTATCTTCACTTCAGAGAAACCAAGTCCTAAAAGAGGAGACTGGGCAGGGGTAGTAATCTTAGGAAACGCTCCTACTAATGCATCTTTCGGAGGAGCAAACGGAGTTGGAGAAATTGAAGGAGGTATTAACAACTCTGAAGGTCTTGGACTTTATGGCGGAACCAACGCTGCTGACAACAGTGGTGTATTAAAATATGTAAGAATAGAATATGCAGGATATGCATTCTTACCGGATAAAGAGATCAACGGACTTACGTTCGGGGGTGTAGGTAGCGGAACTACAGTAGACTATGTAGAAGTTGCTTATGCTAATGATGACAGTTTTGAGTGGTTCGGAGGAACGGTAAACTGTTCTCACCTTATTTCTTACAAAGGTCTTGATGACGATTTTGATACAGATAACGGTTTCTCAGGAAAGGTACAGTTTGGTATCGCAGTAAGAGATTCTCAGGTAGCAGACGTTTCTGGTTCTAACGCATTTGAATCTGATAATGATGCTAACGGTTCTACTTTAAATCCTCAGACATCTGCTACATTCTCTAATATGACGATTATCGGGCCAATCAACTCTGCGGCTTCTGGGTCTATCAACGCATTATTCCAGAATGCATTACAAATCAGAAGAAATTCTTCTATCTCTGTTTTCAACTCTGTATTCACAGGATTCCCTGTTGGATTATTCATTGATGCTACAAAAGGATCTCCAACAGATAACAATATTGTAGGTAATAAACTATTCTTTGAAAACAACGTTTTAGCAGGAATGCAAACTCCTTTAAAGTTCGGACCATCTACCTCTACTCCAACAACGTATACGTTAGCAGATCTTACAACCTGGTTTAATGCCAAAGGAAACACAATCCTTGCTTCTACTGCTGATGTAAAGCTTGCCAACGCATGGGCTCCTGCAGGAACTACACCAAACTTCGCTCCTGGCTCAGGTTCTCCATTATTAACAGGAGGTGCATTTACTAACCCTAAATTAGCGACTTGGTTTACACAGGTTACTTACAAAGGTGCTGTAAAAGATGCGAACGATACCTGGTATGCAGGATGGACAAACTTTAACTTATAACATCATCATATAAGTACCTAGATTTAATTTCAAATAGAAGGCCTCCGGAAGTATTTCCGGGGGCTTTTTTTATCGTTATTATGAGATATTACCAATATTAGGAATTTTGAATATGAATAGATGTTCACATTGTAAAAATACCGGATTGCAATTTGAACAATTATTTTTATGTTTAGACACATACCCTTCCTTGATAAGTTTTGGCTAAAGCCGGAGGAATATCTTTTTCCATTCAAACGGGCTAAAGCCCGTTCCTATTGAATATAAACAATCTCGAAATTCACCATCTGAAACTCTGATCCGGAAAATAAAAACCAGGATCACGAAAAGTCTAAACCCGCACTCCGGAACCCATTCAAAAAAAGCCACCCGAAAAGCTTCCGATGGCATTACAAAAAACAAGTGTATAAATATATATACTTCTGATTAGTTTCTCCAGAATAAATATCCATCTTCGCAGCTTCTTTCAAATAAGGTACGGAATCTGTATAGAAAACACCATGCTGTGGAAAGGCTACCAGCTCAGCTCCAAAGCTTTTCTTTTTATTTTCTAACGCTTTTTGCAAATTTTTTAATGACTGAAGTTTGGAAGTCGGTTCAATATTCACGTGGCTTCTTGCATAGGAAGTTCCCTTCGATTGTAATAGCTCGATCAGTTTTTCAGCTTTGAATGTTGATTTTTCAGCATCTCAGGAAGCATTTTCTGCTCCAGTTCTATCATTCCTTTTACTCCTCCGGCTCTTTTTTTAACGGACTGCCACTGATCTCCATAAAAGGTTTTATCAAGGTGAATATGCATATCTTTAAATGCAGGAAGCATCAATAGTCCTTTTGCATCTACAGCTTTAGCATTGGGTTGATTGGGTGTGATCTTTGTGATTTTTCCTTTTTCAACTTCTACATAAAACAGATCTGTTTTGGTAGAAGCTACTTCTCCATCCTGGTATTCAAACCTTGTTTCCAGACGAACATTTTTAAGGCTCATTTTTCCTTTTACTGAAAGATTTTTCTCATCGAAAGGCGATGCAGTCATGATATTGGGTATTAAAGTGAGCCCCGCTACAGCCAACGCTGAGTTTCGGATGAAATCTTTACGGGGGATCTTATTGTCTGAGGTCTTCATTTCCAATCTATTTAAGACAAAATTAAAAAGAAGTACTCTGAACGAAGTGTATGGTTTATTACAAAATCTGTATGATTTATGCTTTGTGTTGATTCCTTAGGGGAATGCTTTATGATCTACTTAATTTATCCACAACGCTTGTCATTACGCAGGAATCCAGATTATGATGTTTTTACGCTGTTGAGACTCCTACGGAGTGACAGAGATTGCGTTGATTTTTTTTTCAATCTAAACTTTCTTTTCCATAAAAAAACCGGATTTAAAATCCGGTTTCATTATTATTTATTTGAATATTCAAATTTTCTTACTGCTTCCAGTGTCATATCAATCTCTTTATCCTTGATGGCATCGCTGATGAAGTAAGTTTCATAACCGCTTGGCGGAAGATAGACTCCATTCTTAAGCATCTGGTGGAAGAAATTATTAAACAAAGAATGATTTGCTTCCTGTGCTTCATCAAAGTTGGAAACGCTTTTAATATGGAAGAATACAGACATCATAGAACCTTTTCTGTTGATTCTGTGAGCGATTCCTTTTTCATTTAAGATTTTTCCGATCTCAAAATCCAATGTTTCTGTTGTTTTCTCCAATCTGCTGAAAAACTCAGAATCATTTTTAATAAGCTGAAGAGTTTTTAATCCGGCTCTCATTGCTAAAGGATTTCCACTTAATGTTCCCGCCTGATAAACACCGCCTTTTGGTGCAAGATGATCCATGATTTCATTTCTACCAGCGAAAGCTCCTACCGGAAGCCCTCCTCCGATTACTTTTCCGTAAGTCACCAGATCAGCTTTTACATTGAAAAGTTCCTGAGCTCCTCCGAAAGCTAATCTGAAACCAGTCATCACCTCATCAAAGATCAATAAAGCTCCGTTTTCATCACAGATCTTTCTCAGTTTTTGTAAAAAATCGTTTTCCGGCAGTACACAACCCATATTTCCTGCAACAGGTTCTATAATTACCGCTGCAACCTCTCCCTGATTATGACGGAATAAATCTTCAACCTGTTCAAAATCATTATAACGCGCTAACAATGTATCTTTTGCTGTTCCAGCTGTTACGCCCGGAGAATTTGGATTTCCAAAAGTAGCTGCACCACTTCCTGCTTTAATCAGGAATGAATCCGAATGCCCATGATAACAGCCTTCAAATTTTACAATTTTATCTCTTCCTGTGTATCCTCTTGCCAGTCTGATGGCACTCATACAAGCTTCTGTTCCTGAAGAAACCATTCTTATCTGGTCGATATTCGGAACATTTTCAATGATGAATTTTGCAATTTCTGTTTCCAGTTCTGTAGGAGCACCGAAAGAGAATCCTTTCTCAGCCTGTATTTTCAGTTCTTCCAATACTTCAGGATGGGTGTGTCCTAAAATGGCTGGCCCCCATGAGTTGATATAATCAATGTAAGTATTTTCATCTGCATCGGTAAGGTAAGCTCCTTTTGCCGATTTCATAAAAACAGGCACTCCTCCTACGGATTTAAATGCTCTTACCGGAGAGTTTACACCTCCCGGAATGTATTTGTAGGCTTCATCAAATAAAGCCGAACTTCTTTGATACTTCATATATATTTAGTTGGTGCTGACAGCTGCTGGTTGGCATGTAATTGTCAACGATAAACTCTCAACAAAAAAATTAAATTAGTTTCGTGGTTTTTTGTCTATTAAATAAATAAGCTGTCCTGCAGATGGCTGCTGTCCTTCATCCATTCTGTTTTTAGCGTATAATTTATTTAATTTGATTCCGAATTTCTGTGCAATATCATGCATATCTTCTCCGTATTCAGCTTTATAGGTGGCTGTATTTCCGGTAGAATTTTTAGACTCAAGGAAAACGATGTCATTTTTCTTTAACGTTTCATTTTCCAGCTCATTCCACTTCATCAGTCTGCTTTCGCTTACTTTGAATTTGTTGGCAATGAATTTCACATCGGTATCTTCAGGAATTACAATATATTTCAGCCCGTCATTCGGGTGGCTTTTGATAAGAATAGAATTCAGAATTTCAGCTTTCGTTTTAATTCTCTCTACTCTTTTTTGTTGTTGTGCGTAAGAGGTTTGTTTGTAAGGGACTTCAACGGTAACAGGTTCTTTCACTTTTCTGGTTGCTTTTGAAGGTTCCAGCTGTGCCATGAAAGTTCTGTCGTCTTTCAGATCCGGGTACATTTTAAGAACAGCATACAATACTTCATTAGAATTGGTATTGTCATATTCATATAACTTATACTTTTCAATTTTGGAGATAAGAATGGAAGCATAGCGCGGATTGGTAGCGTACCCTGCTTTTTTTAAGCCGGTTGCCCACGCTCTGTAATCTTTCATATCCAGTTTGAAAAGGTTGGCGTAATATTTTCTTGTGGATAAAAATATAGAATGGTCTTCATAAGACTGTCTTGGATCATCGTACACACGGAAGCATTCGTTAGGTGCATCATCGGTATGTTTCATTGTTCTACCGGTCCAGTCTTCTTTACATTTTATACCGAAGTGATTTTTACCTTCCTGTGCCAGTCTGCTCTGTCCGCCCCCGGTTTCCAATAATCCCTGGGCAAGGGTAATAGAAGCCGGAATTTTATATTTTTCCATTTCTTCTACTGCATATTTAGCAAACTTCTGAATATACTGATCTTCGGTTGCCCAAGTCTGGGCTGAAAATTTTGATAAAACTAAAAGGCTTATGGATAGAAAAAGTCTTTTCATGTTTTTCAATTTTACTTATATAATTAAATTTCTATTCTGTTTTTCCAACAGTAAATTAGCTCCTTCAATTCCCTGTAAACCACCAGTATGAAAGCACAAAACCTTACTGTTTTCAGGAAAATATCCTTCTTCTATCAGTTCAAAAACTTTCTCCATCATTTTCCCTGTATAAACCGGTTCCAAAGGAATACCGTACCTCTCCTTGAAATCATTGATAAAACGAACGTTTGCATCATTTATTTTACCATAACCTCCAAAACATGAATCTATTAGATTAAAATTCTGTCTCAAAGTTAATTCAAAAATTTTATTTTCCAGTGAAGCATCGTTAACGGCTTTAAATCCTATAACTTTCTGATTCTCTTCACAAAATTTTGAAATTCCTGCAATGGTACCTCCGGTTCCAACTGCGGTGCAAAGATAGTCAAAATCTTTTGTTTGTTCATTGAGCATCATTTTCACTCCCTCTACAGCGTCTTTATTGGTTCCTCCTTCAGGAACTATCAAAGCTTCAGGAAACTCCTGCTGAAGGAATTCTGTCAGTTTTTCTTTGTGACGGTATTCTTCACGGGTGACAAATTTCAGGTTCATTCCATTTCTTTTTGCAAAAAGCAAAGTAGGATTATCACGCCATTTATGCTCCAGTTCTTCTCCTCTGATGATTCCCAGTGTTGGAATACCTGCCATATTACCTACTGCAGAAACCGCTGCAATATGATTGGAAAAAGCGCCTCCGAAAGTAATGATGTATGGATTATCAGGAACTTTTTCCAGATAGTGATTCACATTGTGAAAGAGTTTCCAGTATTTATTGCCTGAAATCAACGGATGAATCTGATCTTCCCTTTTAATAAAAAGCCTAATGTTTTTCTCGATAAGAATTTCCTGGATAGAAACAGGTTCTGTGGGAAGTTTTAATAGCATTTCAATTTTACGACACAAGATTATTCTTTGCAAAAGTAGTAAAAGATTTAATCTTGCGGGATTTTGTTTGTTTTCCCACAGATCATACAGATTTTCGCGGATGACTGTTTTGATAATTTTAGGTTTTGGCTAAAGCCGACTGAATTTTTTATTTATTTGATAAACGGGCTAAAGCCCGCTCCTATTGAATATAAAGAACATCAAAATTGATATCCAAAAACCAAATCCCAAACCCCAACATTCACTTTACAAATATTTCCTGAAGTTCCAGAATTTTCTTTCTTTGAGATAATTCATGCTGTTTTCGTTGGCGTAAGCTTCTCTTTCAAAGGAGATTCGTCTATAAGCCACATAACCGTCTTTCAGTTTGAAAAACCAGTAATAGTATTCGATAACATAGAAAATATAGAAGAAAATAATGAGCATTTCCAGTTGTTGCTGTAAATGAATTTTTTCGTGATTGATCAATACATTATTTTCCTTATCTTCGGGTTTCCTAATGAAGATAAAGGGAAAGAGAGCGATGCCATTAATTTTTAATTTTTTTAAAGGCTTTTGGCATACAATTATCATAGTAACAAATATAAAAAGTTTTTTGACAAGCATTTAACTTATGGCCCATTATGACATCAAAGAAGGTGAAGACTTCTACTATAATGAACAGGGGTACAAGGTTTTTACAGAAAAATTTCATCTGAAAAGAGGATATTGCTGTAAAAGCGGCTGCAGACACTGTCCTTACGGGTATGATAAAAAGACTGATACATTCATTAAAAGTGATAAAAAAAATAAATAAAATGAAAAAATATATTTTTATTTTGTTGGCATCTGCTACATTAGGCTTAACTTCTTGTAGCCCTTTTCAGATACGTTCAGATTATGCTGAAACCGCCAATTTCAATTCTTATAAAACCTATAAAATCAGAATTGATGATCTAAAACTGAATGATATTGATAAAGACAGAGTACTGAATGAACTGTCGAGACAGCTTCAGAGCAAAGGACTTCAGTCCGGAGAAAACCCTGATCTGATTATCAACGTAAAAGCAAATCATAAAAAGATTACTGATATCAATTCTTCTTCTCCTTACGGAATGTGGGGTTGGGGCGGACCATTCGGATGGGGCGTTGGCATGAACAGAACATGGACAACCAACTACAATGAAGGCGCTCTGATTGTTGACCTTATTGATGCAAAAAGCAACAAACTGGTTTGGCAGGGTATCGGAAGCGGAATTTCTGTAGATTCTCCAAAAGCAAAACAGAGACAGATTCCAGAGATTATGGCTGAGATTATGAAAAATTATCCGCCACAAAGAAAATAACATTAATATCATCCATTATATAGCCGGTACTTTTTGTATCGGCTTTTTTTATGGATAATTATTTGTTTATCCCGCAGATAGCACAGATTTGCACTGATAGCTGTGGATATAATCTTTCATTATTTAAGTTTCGGCTAAAGCCAAATGAAATCGTTTATTTTTAAACCGGGCTAAAGCCCGGTGCTATTGAATATCCAATATTGAGGATAGATTATAAAAGTCATAATTCAAATATAAAACGGAATCTCATACAAAACCTCATTATTCATTACTCATCACATATTTACATGCAGTGCATTTAAAATTAACGATTTCGTAATTTTTTATTCACAAAAATTGTAGTATTCTTGCTGAAACTTAATATTAATTATGAAAAAAATCATTTTATTTTCTGTATTTGCAGGGCTTGCCCATGCTCAGGCACCTGCAGGATATTACAATTCTGCCAACGGACTGAGTGGCGCAGCACTAAAAACTGAATTAAGCAGCATTATCACCAACGGACATACTGATAAAGGATACAGTGGACTGTGGACAGCGTATAAAACCACGGATATTGATAAGGACTATGAAAATGATGGTACTATCCTTGATATTTATTCTGAAAAGCCTTCAGGCACAGACCCTTATAAGTATAATCCGGGGACCAACCAGTGTGGAACGTATTCTACTGAGGGAAATTGTTATAACAGAGAGCATATTGTGCCTCAAAGTCTTTTCAATCAGGCATCTCCAATGGTAGCGGATATTCATTTTATCAGAGCTACAGACGGAAAAGTAAACGGAATGAGAAGCAATTATCCTTTCGGAAAGGTAGGAAGTGCTTCTTTTACTTCTCAGAATGGTTCAAAACTTGGCACCTCTGTTTCTTCAGGATATTCAGGGACGGTATTTGAGCCGATTGATGAGTTTAAAGGAGATGTGGCCCGTATGATTTTTTATTTTGTAACACGTTACCAAAGCAAACTTTCTACTTTCTCATCAGGAAATATGTTAGGAAGTTCTACATTCCCGGGATTACAGACCTGGGAACTGAATGTTCTACTGGCATGGCATAATCAGGATCCGGTTTCTCAGGCTGAGATCAAAAGAAATAATGCATCCTATACTTTTCAGGGGAACAGAAACCCTTTTATTGATAACCCGAATTATGTTAACCTTATATGGGGTTCTCAGCAGCCCTCAGGTGACACTCAGGCACCTACTGCGGCAACAGGTCTGAATGTTTCAGGAACAACTTCCGGCAGTATTTCTCTTGCATGGAATGCTTCTACCGATAACGTAGGCGTAACAGCTTATAATGTTTATATGAACGGAAGTCTGCAAACAACTACAGGTTCAACTTCAACAACCATTTCAGGGCTTACTCCTTCTACAACTTACAGTTTTTATGTAGTAGCGAAGGATGCGGCAGGAAATTCTTCATCAAACAGTTCAACGGTTTCCGGGACTACTAATTCAGGAGGGACTACTCCAGGTACGAACTGTGCCAATGAAAATTTTGAAACAATCCCTGCAGCCAGTTCTACCTATACAACCAGAACATGGAGCAATGGTGGTATTTCCTGGACAGCAACGGATGCAAGAACAGATCAGACTATTAACAATAAAGCGATTACGGTAAGAAACGGTTCTTTAACTTCCGGCACTTCAGCAAACGGTATTGGCTCTTTGACGGTAACTACACAGCTTAAATTCTCAGGAACCAATGGTACTTTTGATGTAAAAGTAAACGGAACAACCGTAGGGACAATTCCTTACAGTACTTCATCTACAACGACGACCATCAATAACATCAATCTTTCCGGAAATGTAGTGGTAAGCCTTGTTAATAATTCATCAAGCAACAGAGTGGCTATTGATGATCTTGCATGGACATGTTATTCCGGATCAAGTGCAAGAATGGCTCAAAGCACAGCTACTGAAACTACTTCTAACAGTTTTAAAATCTCTCCTAACCCTATCACCAATCAGGAAATCTTTGTAAAAGGAGATCTTGAGAAGGTAAGAAAAGCTGAGATTTATAACCTTCAGGGGAAAACTCTTCAGACGATTGACCAGCCTTTCAGAAATGGAAACTCTATTAAAACCAGAAATCTTGGTCAGGGAGTTTATATTTTGAAGCTGGATCAGGTAACGATGCAGTTCTTAGTAAAATAATTCAAATACTGATTTGATATAAAAATGCCGGTTCTTTTTGGACCGGCATTTTATGTTTCTATTAAACTCCTGTAGATTTTTGCGTATTGAACGTTATAAAGAAATCTTATCCAGATCCGGATATCCTGATCCTTTTAATAGGTCTTTCCATTCTTTATTTTTGAAAACCAAGAGATTGCAGCGGTATTCGTCCGGTTTATTATCTATTTTGGTTTCACAGTAGTAATAGAGCATATCTCTGTTTCTCCAGATGGCAACTTCCTGTCTGAATTTATTATGAGTCTGAATGATTTCATTGTCTTTAACTTCAGATTCAAAACCTTCACGGATTGTATCAAAACTCGGTTTTTGAAGTGTTCTATTCAGGTTATCCAAAAGCGCTTTTTTTTCATGCTCTGTATAAATATCTAGCTGATACATTCCCAATTCATTTTCTTTTTCATTAGCAAGCGGGCCGATTTCCTGATCTACTTTTCCAAAATGCAGAAGGACTTTATTGATATTTTTATTATTTTTTCCTTCTAAATCTATCCCGTTGAAATGTAATAATTCTTTTGATGAAAAAGCCAGCTTTTCATTTCCGATCAGCGTAACGTCAGTGGTACGTAAAGCATCCTTAGCCGTTGCTCCGGCAGATTTTAAAATTTCATTGATATTCTGTCCTGCTTTAAGCTGTGCAAGATTAAAGGGCTCTGTTTGTATACCTCCCTGTGTTTCAACCAAAGACTCACCCTCTTTATTTTTCTGCTGGCTACATGATGCAAGACTCAGGCAGATTACTGGTATTAATACATATTTCAATTTCTTCATAATGCTAGTGTTAATATCCGGTTATTAATAATAAACAGAAAAAACAGGATTTAAGTATCAGGAAACGGTTCTTTTATTACTCTTCTCTTGACTGCCGCCTTTTAATTCATGTACTTGTACCATGGAGAAGCCGGAGGGGTAGGATATTTTAATCCAAATACAGCATTATTACGGTAAGCATCTTTTGATACAGAAATATATTTATTTCTTATTTTCCCATCATCTTCAATGGAGATACTTAGTATGGAATAATTTTTCCCATCATCCCAGAAAAAAGAAGTTGGATAAGTAAAGGAATTTTTCTCATTTTGATTCCATGAGACTTTTTCCGGAGAAAGTTTTTTAAGTTTTTCAAAAATAGGTTTTACCAGTTTGGCATCTATCGGTGTTTTATCGGTGATAGAAGCGGTGGGATTTCCATTCTTTTTTACTATTTTTTCTACAAATTCCAAAGAATATTTTTCGGCAGCATTGGTGTCGAGTGCTCCTACTTTTCCTTTGTATAAAGTAATCCTTGTTCCCATGGTATTATCTAATGGTATATTTCCATAGGTTATTCCTTTATTTTCATCAGCATAATATTGAATGATATCAGCTTTTGCTCCATCTTTCAGAAATAAGTCTTTGTTTTCAAAATCATACTTCTTTGCATCCTCCCCTAATGAAACTGATGACAGGTCAAATGATTGATTTCCACAACAGATATTGATCAATACTACAAAAATCAATACCAGCACTCTTGCTTTTTTCATCATGCTATATTTTTCTAAAATTACTGATTTTGTCTTTCCTTAATTATTTTAGACCAATCACTAAACATTTTGGTAATAGTATTGGCATTGATTAAACTGAAAACAAACATTCCCGTAAGTATCGTAAGCCAGCAATAGGCCAGTTTCACTCCATTTTTATCAGTAATAAAGAAAAGGATAAATATGGTCAGTGTTCCTATTATAAATGTAAAAAGCAAAGTATACATCAATACATGAATGATGTACATATTGAATTTCAGTTTTCTAAAGATCCATCCTATCACTGCTATCGGAATAAGCAGCAAAATGGGTACTAACATCGCTCCGAAAATGGTTGCTTCCGGGTAAGCAGCTATTTTGCCTTCTAATCCGAAAAAAGTATTAAAACTGAACCCCGTCATACTGTTTTTCTTCGTTTGTAATTTCCAGTAAAGTTTTATCTTTATAGCCTAACATTTTCGCCAGTATAACATTGGGAAATTCATGAATTCCAATATTATAAAGGTTTACACTGTCATTGAAAAATTCTCTTCTGTCTGCTATTTTGTTCTCCAGATCGGAAATTCTTTTCTGCAGCTCAAGAAAATTATTATTAGATTTCAGTTCCGGATAGTTTTCTGAAACCGCAAAGAATGAAGAAAGCGCTTTTGAGGTCTCGTTGGCAATCTCGGTTCTTTTATCAGCATCCGTACTGTTATTATAAAAAGTTCTGAGTTCTGTAAGGCGGGCAAGAATCTTTTCTTCATAGTTCATAAAATGTTTTGCCACAGTTACCAGGTTAGGAATTTCATCTGCACGCTGTTTCAGCACAACATCGATATTTCCGTAGGCTTTATCAACATTAAATTTCAGCATAACCAGTTTGTTGTAAAGATTAATTAGAAAGCTGATGATAACTACCCCCAGCAGAATAAGTAATATGATTGCGACCGTCTGATTCATTATTGTGTAAGTATATAAATAATTATTAAAAGGATGATGGAACAGGTAAACATAAATGACCTCAGCAATGGCTGGTATTTATTCCAAACCGTGATTCCTGATGAGGAAGTAATCCCAAGGACTTTATAATGTTCATCTTTTCTGATGAAAGGTACTCCGTTTTTAGAATCGGCATAGCCTACCAGCAGCATCTTCTGACCATCTTTTAAAAGAGTTTCTTTGTACCTTTTACCGCCGTAGCTGCTTACATTGGTTTCTTCTAATAAAACCAGCTCTATTCCTTCCGGTTCTACTTCTATGATTCCTGTGTCATCTTTAACCCGGAAGATATTGCATTTCGTTTCCCTGTGAATGGTTCTGTAGCTTTCTTTTCCGTCTGAATCTCTGTCAATATCCTCAATCGTATAGTAATATCCAATACATGCTTCATTATTTACCGGTGAGAATAAAGGAGTTTTCATCACCAATGTTCCTTCAATTTCTGCCAGTCCTTTTGATACAGAATGGATCTTCGAGGTGGGAAGTGATGACTGCAGGCGTAAAAAACGTTTGGCAGCATTCGGCTTCATTAATATGATAAAGATGAAGACAAAAAAAAGTAAAGGAAAAAAAACGATCGCTTTCTCTGCATAGCTGTCATAGTTATTGGAGATTTCAGAAGCATATTCATGCAGCGGCATTTTATCTTTGAAAATAATCCACAGAATAAAATAAATAAAGCCTGCGGCTATTATTCCTAAAATACTATATACGATGTATGGTCTTTCCTTTTTAACTCCCATTTATTCTGTTATAAAACTGGTGGAAATACCTAGATCTTATTTCCAGTGTTTTTTTCTTTTAAAGATTGCTATATAATCTCAAACTCATCTTTCCCTTCGGGAATATAAAATGTTATGGGCAGAACTAATTCTTCCTCACTTTCCGGATTTTCCAGACGTAATGCAGACATCATATCTGTACATTTTAGTGCGGCCAGCTTTCCGTAGGCTGAATACTCTACCTGAATATCATCCGGAAGACTCTGTGCTTTATATCCATTCTGCATATCGGAAATAATACCCTGCATTCTGGCTTCTGCCTGACTTTTGCTAAGATACATGGCTAAAGCGTTATTATTTTCTCTTTTTTGATATTGATCAATGAATGAACTGTAATTGCCTCCATTGATCAGCTTTATAATTTCGTTATACTTTTTGATCAATTTTTCTTTAACATCGAATTTAGCACCTTTAAGATCTATTCCGTTTTGCCATGCCTCCAGTTTGTAGGGTACTTCGGCTTCAAATGTACTTACATGTCCTATAAACGGTATATTTTTATCTGGCTTCTTGGTAAAATATTCATCAAACTGCTTTACAAAAGCATATTCTCCGGAAGACATATCGTAGAGATTTACTCTGTATCTTATATAAGAATCTTCATGCAATTCTTTATGCCCATCCATTGGAAGTCCTTTCACTTCAATTGTTTGTTTACCTCCTTCCAGAATAAGATGATTGATGGGAAAATCTGATCTTGTCTGTCCCTCAATACTCAATGAAATTAATTCCACATCATTAATTTTGATCTGAAATGAACACATTACCGCACTAAAATCTATTTCGTAATAAGGTTTCATCTTTTATTTTTTAGGATAAGCAAGGGTAAAACTGTCTAAGATGGAGAAAGTGCCGGCATCTGAAGAATTCTCCACTCTGGTTCCTTTCTTTACTACAATCAGTTTGGTATTGGTATATTTTGTATTGTCCTGTGTCAGTTCCTGAGTTTGGGTTAAAAATATCCATTTATTTTTAGCTGATGCATCCCAGAAGTAAGCAGCTCCTGTTTTATCTGTGGATCTTTTTTCCGGGTTACCATAGGTTTTAGTCAAATAATCAATCAGCTTTTTCCCTTCGTCTTCTTTAGCAAGGTTCAGTATAAATCCGAGGTATTGATTATTCTGGTAAGAGTTTACAAAAAGCGCAAGGTTGTTGTTGGAATAATCATATCCTTTGGGTACAGTATATTCAGAAAATGATACAGTTCCCAGCTTATAGTTTTTAACATCGGCCTGTTTATATGATAATAATCCGTAATTGGCTTCTGTTTCTTTTTCTCCCTTCGTAATATTATCCGATACTTTTTCATCAAATTTTAAAGATTCCAGATCGGTTTGTCCGTTGCAGGACACAATAGCCAAAAAGCTAAATAATAAGATAAGATTTTTCATTGTATGAATATTAATCATTTTTAATCAACGGAATATTTGCACTCATTCCAAATAAGGACTCTAATTCTTTTATCACATCAAAAGGAGGAATTACATTTTTAAAATCCCCTTTGGCAATTTCATATTTTCCATTTCTGCTTTCCTCCACTTTATGTTTATTTTTTGCAATTTTAATAGCAAGACCTACACTTATTGTAACTACATATTGGGCATCAAGACCGTCAAATCCGAGAACAGGACGGTAATACAGTCCTTTTTCATCGTAGTTGATACCATGTCCATACGTTATGGAAGCACTTCCTGATGCTGAAGCTTCAAAATAAGCCTCTGCTTTAATAACAGCCAGTGAAACTTCTCCCTGAATTTTCACTCCTACTTTCAATTCCAGTTTAAGTTTACTCTTACTTGAGACTTTAAAGTCGGAATCTTTGAGTTTTCCTGCCGTATTAAATTTAAATTCGGATTCCACTTCTATCGTACTGGAAATAATAAGATCCATGAAGATATCAACAGATGCCTTGAAGCCTGCATTATCATTCCCTACATCTATTCCGGATTTCAGTTTTCCCTGAATTTCCTGATATAATCTTGTTACTCCCGGCGCAGCTGTTCCTCCGCTTACCGCTCCGGAAATACCAAATACCAGTGCTCCCAGAAGATCAACTGTCATTTCCAGACCAATCAGCGGATTTGCTTTCAAACCTATAGCTACATCTGTACCAATAATGGCATTATTATCCTTAGGATGCTTTAAAAGCCAGTTACCTGACAATTCCATATTAGGAGGTTTCACAGCAAAACTTACCGGAATCCCTTTAGGAGAAATGGAGCGTACTTTTCCTTTGGCCTGATTAAGAACTCCATCCGACAGCGCTCCTATGGCAGCAAATGTATCATATATTTTCTTAAACTTGGTTTCGTATTGATATTTTAGCTCTTTTTCCTGCTGATCATTGTTCCATTTTGCCTTTAAACTAAATGCCAGTGAAGCATCTTTTTGCTTCCATCTTTTTTCAGCACCCATTTTGCCTGCTCTTTTCTGCAGCTCTTTATGCTCATGGGGATCCATATTCATCCATTTTACGCTGAGATCATTGGTAAGATTCAATGTAAAACTCAGTGTCCAGTTGACGTCCGGATAGGCTTTTATTAATACCGTAGTCCTTTTCTCATTACTATAGTATCTGCAGGTATGTACATGCAAATGAAACTGATTCGGGTTTGTTCCGGCAGGCCAGATATATTGTATAGGAAAAGCATTGAATTGTGATAAATCTGAATATACTCCATAAGTAAAGGAAGGAGCCGTAAATGTTTTTACCGTATCTCCATTATCTATTGCCTGTCCTACATCTACAATCTGTATCTGTTTTTTGTGTTTTCCTTTACTGTCTCTGAAACATTCTTTTGTTTCAAAGCCGGTAACATCAATGATCAGATTTTTCTTTGTAGACACACTAGGTGCTGTTACTTCATAATGAACAGTTTGCGCATCATGAGCATTGAATACAAATGAGATATCTACTCTACGGTTATTTTCGTAGTCTTTCTCATTTTTGTATCTGATATTATCTCTTCCCATTTTATCATCGGTAGGATCTACTTCCCCTTTTCCTACTGAGATGATTCTTCTTGGATCTAATCCGCCGTCTGCAAAGAATTTTTTCACAACATCAGCTCTTCTTTGGGAAAGCCCTTTGTTATAATTTTCTTTTCCGATAACACAGGCATACCCGCTGAGATTCATGGTGGCATCTTTGTGTTCGAGAAGAAATTTGAGCACATTATTCAGGGTGGCTTCTCCGTCTTTATCAATAACTGTGGAATCAAATTTATAATAGATTGTTCTCTGAATATGTTCCTGTAATGCAGCAGATTTTATCAGTTTGACACCATTACCATTGTCAAAAACTTTAACGGTTGTATTGCTGGCTTTGCCGTCTTTTGTTTCATTTTCCGTGATTTTAATGACTTCAAATTTACACGGCTCGAGTCTGACGGAGTTGACATCCGGCTTATAAACCTTAGTTGGTGTCTGGTTCTGAGCACCATTGGTATTGGTAGTGGCAACTTTATTCTTAACATTCAGATAGATGGCATGAAGATCATCACCCAGTTTATCTTTGATGTATTGTCTGGAAGCAACATCTTTCACTTTAACATAGAATTCCTCTACATTCTGGATATTGTCTACAAAGGCCATCCAGGCAAAGGTATTTTCTATTTTCAGATTGACTTCACCATCTATTACCTGTACATTGTTGTAGGTATGTACCAGTTTATCTGCCTTGGCTGTCTGCTGATTCCAGAGTTCGATACTGACTGTATTTCCATTCAGCCCTTCTGTCATCAGGTTCAGGTGAACAATATGGCCGTAGGAAATGTATTCGTTTTTTTTATTGTTTTTTATGCTTTTGCTGTTTTTCTGCGTAGACCATTTGCTGCTTACAATTTTAGGTTCACACCAGCCTTTTACATATAGCCCTGTATTACCTTTAGGATCTCTAACTCCTGAAAGACTGGCTTCAATATAAAACTGATAGCTTCCGCAGTACTGCTTGCCAATTAAAAATTTATATCCTGTAGCAGAAGTAATCTGATTGATAATAATTTTTTTGCTGCTGTTCTGCCTCATCCACGTAAGAGGTTTCTTTTTGTCTGCATCTGTAGTTCCCGGCAGCCATTCATCCACACCAAACTGCACCCACTGATCCGGCTTTATGGTAATCCTTTGCCCTAATACAGACATTTTCGGGTAATACAAGCCGCTTACAACTTTTATTTTTTTTACGCCTTTTGCCATTTTCTTATCATTTAGATTGCACCATCCTGCCCTCCTCCTGAAGGCTGTTCATTATACATTTCTTCGGAATCTACCAGCGGATTGATCTGCTGCTGAACGTCTTTGTCGGCATTTTTAAAGTTCTGCTGGCTGGCTTCTGCTCTCTGTCCATGGTCTATAATCTCAATGCACGGAGTTCCTGCAACGGCACATACGGCTTTGCTGTCTTCCACAATGATATATCCCCCATTGCTGAGTTGTACTTTATCATAAAAATTCTGCCATTCTGTGACCATAATTTTGCACGGAGGCGGCGGCCCTCCCATTTTGGTACAGTTCCCGAATGTATTTTTTTCAAATGTGGCAGCTCCAATTTCTTTCGTAGTGACGATCAGTTTTTTGGAAGCGCTTTTATCATTGGCATATTCTTTTTGGTGTGTAAGTACTTTCAGCTTGTCCGGAATTTGTCCGAACTGGCATTTGCATAAGGCGCCCTGTACTACAATATGTTTTTCTGCCATATTAATTTTATCTTTAGTGAAGTGGTCATTTATTTATTATCAATTCCTGAAACTGATACTGAAATCTTTTTTTCTTCCTGCAGCATGATACTGCATTCCAGGTAAAGAGATTCCGGAAGTGAAGTTTCTCCTTTCAGATAGCTTATGAGTCTGAAAGTTCCTTCTTCATTCATCACAGGATGATCTTCTATAATCAATGAAAAAGGTGATTTTCTTATAAAATCATCAATATCCCTTTCTTCATATAACTTTCCTGCTCCTTCTATGGTAATCAGCCCTGTTTCTCCTTTAACAGGATCTGTTTCCAGGGTCAGTTTATATCTGGGTTCAATTGCATTGTCTGTTACAGGAAAAGTTTCTGTCATCTCAGTTCTATAATCCTTTCCGAAACTCTGATAGATTCCAAAAAACAAGGCACGGATGAAATAATCATTTTTGATATAAAGATTGACGGCTTCAGGCTGGCTGATCACTTTTTCAATCTTTCCGCAATATTCGTCTACGGTTTCGCCTTCAAATTCTTTATAGAGTTCTTCTTTTACAGCGGGCCATCTTTTGGAAAATACCTCAGCGTTTTCTACTGTTTCAAATCTTCCATGTTCATCTGTACTGATGTGTAAAGGATATAAAACACCTGAGGTTCTGTAGGCCAGCAGATCTGCAATTTCATTTACTTCTTCTTCATTAAGATAGAGCTTTGATGTTCTGTCTATCTCAAAAAAATGATACCCTTTTTCTGTTGTAAGCCAGCGAACAGATGCTTCATATTTTAATTCGTTTTTGGATTCTCCTTTTTCAATGGTAATGACTACACTGTATCTTCGCAATGATTTTTCCGGCTGAAGGGTAAGACTATTTCCTTTTCTGAATTGTACCAAAAGGTTTTTATCTGCCACTGCAGTTCTCGGAACAAAAAGTTCTTTCTGCCCATTAAGATTGATCAGGATCATGTCTTTAACAGCGCAGTGATTATTATGGAAAAGTTTTAATGCATCTTTATCCAACCCGTACAGCGACGCTATACTTTTTAAAGTTTCATCTTTCTGAACAGTATGTATATTATATTTCTGCATAAAAATATTCCTGCTTCAATTTCTTTTCTGTATGATAATCTTATTGTTAAAGATTTTAATTCTAATGGATAACCCTTGTTCTGTTCGGTCTCGGATCCATACCAATCCCTTCTCTTCTGGCTGACCAGTGAAGGTATTTGTGACGAAGCTTTCTTAAATCATCCTGTTCCTTTACTTCTTTCTGATAAGCTGCCTGACGGTCTTCCGGAATTTCGTTTCCTCCATAGGCATCCTTCAGTTCTTTATAATGTCTGAAAGAGTAAGGTTTGCCATCTCCCATTACGTAAGTTCTGAGACGGTCTTTAATTCCTATCAAAAACTGATCATCCAAAATGGAGTATTTATCATCTGTCATTTTTTTTAAGGTTATGGGAAGGTTTTTATCAATGCCGTATTCTGCCATAAAATGTAAAGGAATATAGCTGAAAGTCTTCAGAAGATCACGTGTTCCTCTTAACGACAAATAGAATCCGGGGGTAATGGTGAGTTCACCTTTATGATACCAGCCTTCATTTTCAAGCTCTGCCTTTAATGCTTCTAATTTACTGCTGGTAGTCCATGAAGTTTCCACTTCTTCCCATGTTTCCCTTCCGTTTTCATAGGCTCCGCCTACATCGCAGTGTACACCCGGAAATGTTTTTTCAGTTCCGATGTGTACCCTTGTGAGGTCAAAGTTTTCTCTGTGTTCATCGGCAGCGATAAAGTGAACTACAGTCTGGGCTTTTCCAATTTCATTCAGGCTCAGCTCTTCTACATCATTGCTGAAATTAGGCATTGGTGACAGATATTTTGAATAGGAAGAAACAGTATCGTAGATTCCAAGAAATCTTACTTTCAACACATCTACCTTTAATCCTGCTTCTTCGAGTTTGAGGCCAAGATGTCCCCATTTTGGAAGTTCTTCTGATGCTACACTTTTGCCGTCATCATCTGAATAAGTGGTCACCGAAACCGCTTCGTTGGCAACGGTGCGTGAAGTGGCTTTATACTTTGCTTTTCCGATTTCGTATACAAAATTACGTGCGGCAGCAGCTCCACGGCTGAATCCGAATACATCGAAAGTAAGAACCGCAATTTTATCGGCCTTCTTTTCTGCTTTAATGGTTTTCACCTTTTTTACAATCTCTTCGCAGCCTTTTCTCACTTTAGATCTGATCCCTGTATCTCCTGTTCCGAAAGCGTAGCCCAGCGTAGCATCTCCTTCTTTATCCTGTGTACCAATACCTTCTATATAAATACCGAAGTTTTTATCATAGTTATCCCACATGCGGGCTACATTGCTCCAGTCATTATTGTAGCTGGTATTGTCTTCAGCTTTTCCGCCATGTTTTTTATGGGCATCCGTTCCTTTCCTTCTCTCTTCAGTATTGGTTTTATTATTCAGGGTTCCGTCAAAAAAAATCCCAATGGTAATATCCAGTACTTCCTCTTTGGATACAGATGGTGTATAGCTTCCAAATTGATTGTTGTGCATCGTTCTTAATTTTTAAATTGACTGAGTGAAACCTATCATTCTATCTTTTTAGATACCCTTATTTTTGCTTTGGTTACCGGAAACTTCTCTTTTTCAGACTCAAGGGATACCAAAACCTTTGTGTTATCTTCATTGACTTTAATGGTCAGATCAATATTTTTGTCTTTTCCTGATTTCTGAAACAGATCAAATATTTCTTTGTCATCAAAAGCGTCTATCCATACTGCATATCTGTTGTTGTTTTTATCTTTCCAATAAAAACCGCAGAATTTTGGTATAGCCCTGCTTTTGTAAGTATTGTCTTTTAAGCTCTGATCAAAAAGATTTTCCTGCTCACCGTTATAATTGGTAAAACCGAAATCTATCCATGCAGCTCCTTCAGGAAGAATCACGGAAGGTTTCCAGTTGTATTTTTCTCTGTATACGTTATAAATATCTGCTGGCGGATAGCCTTCTTTTTCAATTTTCTCACGAACTTCCGGCTTGAATGTCTTGTAAGACGGGTCTTTGAGCATTCTTTCTGCAAATCCTTCTTTCAGCATGTACTGAGCATTATCGTAGGCTTTTTCTTTGGTGATAATTGTATCATGAGCCTGGAAAGCTCCTACTTCTTTCTGGTTTCCGGGACCTTTCATCCAAAGCACTACTCTTCCCTGCGGAGCTAATCCTACCACGAAGGAATTATAAGTGGCTTTCTTTTTCGTATCCTGATCAACAAACCCTTCATCAAAAAGGCTTTTTATCTTTTCTTTATCCAGATTCCATTTTCCGGTGTAGAATTTATTTTCCACCAAAGAATACCATGTAAATTCCAGTTCATGAGGAGCACTCATTCTTTCGGTATTGACGTTCATGGTACCGCCTTCTTTTCCCCATCCTGTATTCTGTGTTCCCCAGATGGCATCAAAGCTGTAAGTAAAACCATCGGCAACAATAGCTCCTTCATATACTTCCATCGGGTATTCCTGCGGGGCGGAAACGGTTCCCAGCCAGCTGTACTTTTCTTCCATTTTTTTATTCTGACAATTCGTTAATGAAAAACACCATATAAAAAGGATCAGCAGGTTATATTTACTTATGGCCATGGGACATAATCTTCTTGTTACTTGCTAAAACCAGATTATCTCTGTGTGCCTCCACATTGATTTTCTTTGCTATTTTCTCCACCTTTTTTCCTACGCTCAGATGATAAGAATCTTTAACTGTTATGCGCAGATTGGTTGCTGTTTTGATGATCGCCATATCAGAAAAGTTTTGATTTTTCAGCACTGTTGAATTCTACAATCTTTCCGCTCTGCATGGTCATATTTTCCAGTTCGCTGAACATGGAAATTTCACCTGCAATTTCGTTGGATGTTTCGGACTGTCTTTTGAATTCTTTTTCAATCATTTCCGTTCTGGTGTCGGATGTTTCGGTAATGTCTCCCGAAGCCGTAAGTTTCATATCCTTCCCTGCAATGGAAATAATATTGTCATTCGCAGTACTGGTTATACTTGCTCCTGCTCCTATTGATATTTCTTTTCCTGCGGTGATATTGATGTTGTCGCCTGCATTTAAAGTAAAGTTTTTAGGAGCTTTCATGCTGATATTCCCTTGTCCGTCCATGTAATAAGTATTTCCGCTTGGATCAAGAATGGTTACGCTTCCTTCTTCATCATTCATCAGAATCCTGATTCCGCTTCTGGTTTGAATAGATTTCAGATGATTGTTAACACCTCCTCCTAATGCCACTCCTCCATGGAACATTCCTCCCATTACGAAAGGTCTGTCCGGATGGCTGTGCACAAAGTTGACCATCACCTGATCTCCCACTTCGGGAATGGCTACATAGCCACGGTTTTGGGTAATCTGATCTGTTCCTCCGGCATCAGGGCTCATCATACGGATAAAATGAGTGGTATCATTGGTCTGCCAGTCAAATCTTACCTGTATTCTTCCCTGTCCTTCCGGATCTGTATTGGAAATTACAGTGGCAGTCTGTGGTTCAGCCTTCGGAACAGTGAATTCCGGTTTTGGAAGAAACCCTGTATCTGCAGCTATTCCTACGAAGCTTCCTTTGTAATGGCCTATGGTATCAATCTCATGTTCTGCTTCTGTAATCATTATCCTTGTGAAATAAGAGGTTTCATTAGAATCCTGTTTACGCATCTGGACATCTGCTACGCAACCTGGATGAAGGAAAGGAACTGTTGTATTTCCTGAAACAGAAAAAACATTAACAGCTTCACTTCCGGATGCACTTTTCTGCGAGTACTCCACATCCAAATGTGTAGTGGCTTTAATGGGAGCCATCTGCAGAGCCGGAGTCTTATAAATAGTTTCGTTATGACTGTATGCTGTTTTTGCAAGGTCACTTACGTGTTTTATGGGTGTAGAACCTGATGTCAGTCTTTCATTTTTATTACTGTTGTAGCCGTAGAACTGAGGCTTTGTATGTACAGCTTTCAATTCAACTTTTATATCATTGGCGCTGCTTCCGTAAGTAAGGGTAATTGCTTTGTTCTGAGCAGGAAGTTTTCCGAAATGTAAAACTTCACCGTCATAATAAAACTGCTCACCATAGGCTTCAGCCATTCTTGCCAGATAGTTATAATGGGTTTCGTTATACTGGCTGCTGTAGATGATCTGGGAAAAATTATTGGCATCTACTCTTACATCGAACCGGCTTTTATCAATTCCCTGTTTGATTACTTCTTCGGCAATAATTCCTACGTTAACCGACTGACTGCCTCCAAAACTCTGGATATGTGGTGCACCGTCAAGAAGGATGGTTGGGCTGTAGCCTGTAAGCACAATATTTCCCAGACTCATATGTTCCTGACTGAATCCTACTCCGGTAATCACTCCCACAAAAGTTCGTTCCGGGCTGTTGTCAATATCTTTATAGGAAATAACAGCTGTAAGTCGTTTCCCAAGGAATTTATTAGCTTCTTCCAAAGAATGGGTCTGTCTGCCTCCCAAGGTATCATGTGCCAGTGTCAGCGTAAATTCGTGATGCCGTCTGGTACTTTGCTTAAGCTTGAAATGCTTATAGTACTTGATAATTTTCCCTTCTATGACAAGAGAAAGCTTTACCAGACGGTTGATACCTGTGTGATGGTTTTCGGAAATACCATCTGCATTCTGCGTCGGACGAAAAGACGTCGCTTGTGAGTTTCCAGGTGTATTTGACATATTTTTAGTGATTTGATTAGTTTTCTAAAAGATTATTCTACAGAAGGAGAGTTTAAAAATTAAAAACAAAAGATCCTGCAGAATATAGTTTTAGGTAAAAAAAGACCGTCTTGTAAGGACAGTCTTTTATTTCTAGCTCATGAAAGACTTAGCTCATTGGCCAAAGTCCGTCATAGGATGAATTTCCATACGTAATGCTTTCAGCACTTACTACAAAACTGATCAGCATATTATTGCTATCAATGGCATCGAAGTCTACTTCATGCTGGATCACATATCCGTTTTCCCACTTCAAAGAGATCAGTGTTCCTTCTTCGTGAGATTTATTAAAGTTGATTTCTCCGCTTGTTGGTTTATATTTGCTGTTTAATAAACTTTCCAAAACATCAGATTTTTCTGTTGCTTCAATGGTTACTTTAATCAATGCGTTTGACGGGTCAGATGCTACACGTCCTGAAACATCTGTAGATCTTGACACGCTATAGTTAAGCTTTAACAACTTCTGACCTTCACCTCCATTGAATTTTAAGATTCCTCTTGAATTTCCTGCCATATTCTTACATTTTAATCATTAACGACTGTTCCCTGATATAGGATTTATACAACAAAGATAAAGGTCATGTTCTAATTTAAAAAGTTTTTAGGGCACTGTTTCAGAAATTGTAGTAGTTCTACGACATTTTAAAATTCTACACAATAAAACAATTCGGGAATATTAATCTAATAAATCATATTTTTTATTAAAATTTTCCTACATACTGTTGAACAAAAAATCAAAACACAAAAGCAGTTCACAATCAAATACTTATTTTTAACTTTTATAGTTAATAATGTTTATACAGATACCCAATCACCATAATAATCAGGTTAACAACCACCATAATCATTAAAATATTACTGTATTTTCTTTTTTTATCGATAAAGCTAACCCCAAGGATCAAAAAGAATAACAATAAGGTGTATACAGCCGGATACATTTGAAAGGCTTCTGAAAACTTTCCTTCAAATACCAATACGATTGCTCTCTGCGCACCACAGCCCAGACATTCTACCCCTAGAAATTTTTTACTGGGGCAGGTAAGCATGAAATCATTGATATCCATTTCTGTTGTTTTACAGATTATTTGTGATCATTAAGTAGAGATTTTGGCTCTGGTATACTGATGTGGGAAAAAGCAGCCTTCTTTCATTTCAAAAGATCCCTGAACAGCAATATAAGGATTTCTCAGAATTTCTCTTGCTACGAAAATAAGATCAGCATCCCCTTTCTGAAGAATCTCTTCGGCCTGTTCTACCTTGGTAATCAATCCTACAGCTCCTGTCTTCACTTCAGCCTCATTTCTCACCTTGGATGAAAAAGGAACCTGATAGCCATCAAAAACCGGGATTTTCGCTCCATGAATATTTCCACCACTGGATACATCTACAAGATCTACGGCATGTTCTTTTAGAATTTTTGCCAGCTCAACACTGCTCTGAATATCCCAGCCATTATCAGCATATTCCGTTCCTGAAATTCTTACAAAAAGGGCTGTGTTTTCATTCAGTTCTTCATTAACAGCATCTACAATTTCGATCAGAAATCTGATCCTGTTTTCAAAACTTCCGCCATATTCATCTGTTCTGATATTGGATAGCGGCGACAAAAACTGATGAATCAGATATCCGTGAGCACCATGAATTTCAATAACATCAAAACCAGCTTCTACCGCTCTTCTGGCTGCTTTTTTAAAATTCTGAACCTGTTCTTTTACCTCATCGGCCGTTAGCGTATGGGGAATTCTTTCTGTGGGATGATAAGGAATAGGGCTTGGCGCCACCGTTTCCCAGCCTTCTTCTACAGAAATCTGTATATTATTCCATGTTGACCCTTTTCTTCCGGCATGAGCCAGCTGAATTCCTATTTTGCTTTCTGAATTTCTGTGTACAAACTCAACAATTCTCTGTAATTTTTCTGCCTGCTCATCATTCCAGATTCCCATGCAGTGATTGGTAATTCTTCCTTTGGGTTCTACACCTGTAGCTTCTACAATCAAAAGACCTGTACCGCCCTGTGACCGGCTTCCATAGTGTACAAAATGGAAGTCGTTAGCTTCTCCGTTTTCACATGAATACATACACATAGGTGACATTACCCATCTGTTTTTCAACTCTATATTTCTGAATTTTATTGGTGTGTATAACATTTTTTTAATCTTAAAAAAATTGAACTTTTGCCGGGAGAATAAAATATTGCCCACTTCATTAAAAAGAACTACTTTTACCCCCCTTTTTTAGTCGACAATATATGAAAAAAGACATACAGATCGGTTACGAATATTTTAAAAATAGCAGCGAACTGAGCGATATAGAGAAACAATTATTTGAAAGAGCCAAAGAGGCTCGTGAGAATGCTTATGCGCCTTACTCTCAATTTCTGGTAGGATGTTCCGTTTTATTGGAAAACGGAGAAATCTATTCCGGTAACAACCAGGAAAATGCAGCTTATCCGTCCGGACTCTGTGCGGAAAGAACAACTGTTTTTTGGGTAGCTGCCAATTTTCCAAATATGAAAATAAAAAAGATTTTTGTAGTTGGAGGTCCTAAAGAGTTTCATGAGAAAAACCCTCCGATTCCTCCTTGTGGAGCATGCCGCCAGAGTTTAATTGAGTATGAAACCAAACAGAATGAAAACATTGATCTTTATTTTTCAAGTATGAATGAAGAGGTTGTAAAAGTGCATGCAGTGAAAGACCTTCTTCCTTTCTATTTTGACTCTACGTTTTTGTAACCAAGTAAAACTTGATTTTTAAGCGCTGACAGGGTGTGAAACAAAAAGTTCACATCGACTAGTCCTAAATAAATCTTACAGTTAAATAAGATAAGAAACCTGACAGGTTTTGGAAACCTGTTAGGTTTGTATGTTAAAGAATAAAGATTTGAATACTATAGAATAAGGATCAGCATAAAAAAGGCTGTCTCCTGTATTGGGACAACCCTTATTTTTTTATTCTTTTTCAGATTCTACATCGTCATCTTCGTCTTCGTACTGCTCGAGATAATAGCTGAAACTAAAGTCTTCAATTTCTTCTTCCGCATCCTCCAGCGTTGTCAGAAGATCTTCAAATATCTCAAGCTGATCTACAGTCATGTTGACGAATTCTAAATGGAGCGGCATTTCCATATCTCCGGTGATCGTATCAAAAAGGGCATCAAGATTATCACCGAAATGCTCAGGAAGCTCAACTTTCTCCTTTAGCTGGGTGTAAAAATCTTCATAGTCACCTATGTCTGTAAAATCTATATATACTGTCTTCATATTGAATTAAATTTCCAATTTTTATTGATTAAAAAAGTTTTGCATTTTTTGCAGAAATCCGTTTCTTCATTGGTAGGATTCTTGCCTTCTGCATCTCTCATAAAACACATTTTTTCCGGGCAATGTGGCAGCCCCTGAGTATGTCCCAGCTCATGAATGGCTATTTTATAAAACTGCTCATCCCGGTTTTCTTTATTCAGTCTGAGATTTGAAGCCACGCAAGCTTTTCCAGGTCTATACCCCAACCCCATGATTCCAAAGTCTTTGATCGTTCCTCTGGTAGCACTGATATCCTTCGCTGTCAAACCAATTGTAACAAAGCCTTCTTTTGTTTTGTTATTCAAAAACTTAATGATTGAATCGGCTCTATACCGGCTTCTCTCTTTATAATAAGTATTTTCAGGAAATTCTATCGCATCCAGAACTTTTACATTCGGATATACTTTCTTTATTCCTTCCGTTACTTTTTCTATACTCTCCGGTTGAATATCTTTAAACGGCTGAATGAGTATTGTTACGGCTGGTTTTGCTGCTTTTTCCTTTACTACATTTTTCTTTTCCGAACATGAAAGTATCATAAATAGAATGATAGTAAAGTAAAAAAGGTTATAATTTTTCAAAATTAAGATTTATAATAATTACAATGCAAATTATACATTGGTCATTGCGAGGAGCAAAAGCGACGAAGCAATCTCAAAAAACATCTAAAATATGTTGAATGTCGTCCGTAAGATCTTTCCAATCAGGATTTATACTGTTTATCAAATCTAACTTCTTTTGTCTGGAACCTGCTTTTATTTGTTTTTCTCTAAATATAGCATCCCCTATTTCCTGAAAGGATTCCCAATAGACAAGTATATACAAATTATATCTTGAAGTAAAACTTTGAGAATAACAGGACTCCTTATGCTGTTGAACACGTTTGGGCAGATTTGAAGTCACTCCTGTATAAAGAGTAGTGTGGTTTTTATTTGTCATGATGTAGACAAATCCTGCTTTCATCTTTGATTCTTTTATAGAGATTGCTTCTTCACTTCGTTCCTCGCAAGGACACTACTGCTTTTCAAAACTTTTATAATGGTTTTTGGTAAGATACACATCGCCATTCTGGGTGTAGATGATACGGTCAGCATTTCTTCCACCGCAATGGTAATTTACATCTGCTTCAAAGTATTTTTCGCCATCCGGCAAACGTTTTTCCCTGTTTCCGAATTGATCTCCGCCAATTGCTTTTCCTGGAAGTACGTCACAAAGATTTCCTTGGGAAGGATTCCACCCCTGTTTTCTGGCTTCATTTTTAGTGATATAATAATCCGGCAGCTTATGATTTTGTTTTACATAGCTGATCACCGTTTTTTCTTCCGTAAGCTGATCTATAGAAACCTGAGCAGAGGAATTTCCCTCCGAAGAAGCACTTCCGTAACTTACTGTTTCTTTTTTTACAGAATCTGACTGATCTTTTTTATCTTCAATAAAATTTCTGTAGACATACATCACAGACATTCCGAAAAGAAGTCCCAGACATATAAAAAAAACAGATCTTATTTTTCCGTTCATAGCTGTAATTTAATGTAATATGATTTCTATGCTCTCCATTCTTCAGGAATATCACAAACCGGAATAGGATCTATTTTATGTTTTGCAGCCTTATGCATTCTGTCGAAAATCAGGAATACTTCTTTATCCCGTCCTTCGTAATCATCAGCAGTTTTAGTTCCATATTCTTTCTGGATTTTTTCCAGTTCCGGATAAGTAGCACCAATCTGCTGCTCATCTGTTCTTTCCGTATCCCAAAGTCCATCGGTAGGAATGGCTTCCTGAATGCTTTTGATCAGATTCAATCCTTTCGCAAGTTCATATACTTCAGTTTTATAAAGGTCTGCAATGGGTGACACATCTACTCCGCCATCTCCATATTTTGTATAGAAACCAATTCCGAAATCTTCCACTTTGTTTCCTGTTCCACATACCAGAAGCCCGTTCAGCTGTCCGTAATAATAAAGTGTAAGCATTCTAAGACGTGCTCTTGTGTTGGCAAAGGTCAAATTCTCATTGGGATATACCTCATCATGTACATGAAAGGTTTTATAGATCTCTTCAAAGGCCGGGGTCAGATTAACAGAGATTGTTTCTACATTGGGAAATCTGGATTTAAGGTCATTCATATGATCCTGCGCACGATCTACCTGATCGGCTTTCTGGCGGATCGGCATTCCGATCAGTAATGTTTTCATGCCTGTCATTGCCGCTAAAGTAGAAACAACTCCGGAATCTACTCCTCCGGAAACTCCAATTACATATCCTTTTACTTTGGCATTTGTAGCATAATCCTTTAACCAGTTTACAATGTGATCTATTACTTTTTGTGTCTGCATCGTTTATTTTTTTAGTCTATTTCAAATTCATGAGGGTATTCGCTCCTCTTTTTTTATCTTTTAATCTGTCTTTTACCAATTCTACAGCCATTCCGTTTTCTTCCGGAATATCGAATGGAAAAGAAATTCCAAAATTACTTGTTTTTTTGTAAAGAGAATATGCACGGCAATCTCGCAGGTTTCATTTCTATGAAAGCTTCTTCTGCCAATTGAAAAATCTGTTTGGTCGTCTTTTTCTCTTCCTGTTATACTGTTATCATTTTTTATTATAGTTTTCCCGCTTCAGTTCGTACCAGAAGCAAATTCCGTCAGGTTCTTCAAATTCACTGGTTTTTTCAAATCCTAATTTTCTTAAAATATGGTTGGAAGCATCATGTTCGGAATGAGCATACGCATAAATAACTTCTGCATTAAGATCATTAAAACCATACTCCAGAGAAGCTTTTCCAGATTCCGTAGCATACCCTTTTCCCCATGATTCCGGCAGAAAACGGTATCCCAGTTCCAATACATTTTTGTACCCATTGGTTTCATGGGTAAGTAATTTCAACCCGCTCCAACCTATCAGAAGTCCGCTTTCTTTTTCCACCACTCCAAATCTTCCGACTCCATTTTCCTCATACTGTTTCTGAATCATGCTGATGACCTTTTTTGATTCATTGATATCCTTCAAAACCGGTACACCAATGTATTTCATGACTTCAGGATTGGAATCCAGCAGAAATACGCGTTCAAAATCATCATCTTCGAGCTTTCTTAAAATAAGTCGTTCAGTTTCTATTTTCATAATTATTAGTTTTATTCTTCAGCTCCAAAAATGGTCACCTCTGCTTTTGTGCTTTTTTTTATATCTGTTTTTCTTATCTTATTCCCTGCTATATTAAGGGTTTGTAAGGCAGAATTACCGGAAATATCAATTTGCTGAAGCTTATTATGTTCTACATTCAGTTTTCTTAATACTTTAAACTGAAGCAGATTTATTGTTTTTAATTGATTTAAAGATAATGTTAATTGATCAATTTTTGGAATTCCTGTCAGCGAAATACTTTCCAACAGGTTATTATCCAGGTATAATGAGGTTAAATTTTTCAGGTTTTCTGCTTTGAATGAGGATATTTTACATTGTGTGCACGAAAACAATTCCAGCTGATCAAGATTGTTTACTACAATATTCGGGATCATATTATCATCAAGGACAATCATTTTTACATTTTTAAAAAGATGCAGATCTTCTGTGGTAGTAATTCCCTTTTTAACAAGAAACAGATTCGTAATCATACCAGCTTCAGTGGATTCAAGCACTCCGTTTTTATTCACGTCAAAATTTTCGAGTACTGCTTTTTCAAAGTTTTTATCTTTAAATTCAAGTGTTTGTCCATAGAAAAAAGGAAGTCCTGAAATAAGGCAAACGGTTGTAAATATTTTTATTTTCATCATTAATTGTGTATTTAATCCTTATTTTTGTAAACTTAAATTCCATGTAAAAATAATGAAGATTTTTAGATATATTGCACTTTCTTCTCTTTTAGCTGCCGGACTTATTTCCTGCAAAAAAGAACCTGAAAATCAATGGAAGGTAGAAGTAAAACAAACTGCCCAAAAAGTTGACATCACAGATATTTCCAAAGAATTTTACAATCCGGATATTCCTCTGGATCAGTTTAAAGCTAAGTTCCCGTGGTTTCAGGGAAGTGTTTCTGATGCTGATTTTGGAAAAAGAAGAGCGGATGCTGAAGAGATAAAAATCTACAAGGAAGCTATTGGAAAAATAGATCAGACAAAGCTGCAAAATGAGCTTCAGAGTTTATTTTCGCACATCAAGTATTATTTCCCACAATTTAAAAATCCCAAAGTATATCTGTTTTCATCTGCCCTACAGATGGTTCAGGATCCGATATTTTATGATGAAAAAGGGAATCTCTTATTTATAGATGTTACTGGTTTTATGGGTGATGGAAATCCCAATTATAAAGGACTGGAGCTGTATTTTCAAAAATCGATGAACCCGCAGAATATTGTTCCGAAGGTATCACAGCTTTTTGCAGAAAATATTGTCACAGAATCTCCTGATCATCAGAAATTCATTGATCAGATTATTCTGAACGGAAAAGTAATGATTCTTCAGGATGCTTTTCTTCCGGATACGCCTGATTATCTGAAAATGAATTATACTCAGAAGCAATATGAATGGGCTGCCGGTAATGAGGCGAATATCTGGAATTATTTTGTAGAAAGTAATCTGATCTTCGGCGATGATCCTAGACTGGGAGAACGTTTTATTTCACCCGGACCATTCTCGAAGTTTTATACAGAAATCGACAATGAATCTTCCCCGCAAATCGGGATTTTTACAGGATGGCAGATCTGTAAAGCATATCTTAAGGAAAAACCTGAAACGAAGTTAACAGAGTTCCTGAAAATGGATGCTACCACAATTTTTAATCAATCCGGTTATAAACCGAAACTTAAATAAAGAAAATTTTAGAATTTAGAAAAAATAGAAAAATGAGAAAGACTCAGATTACGATAGATGTTGAGCTTGATGAAAATCACGTACCGGAAAATATTACATGGAATGCTCAGGATGGTGGTATAGAAAAACAAGATACCAAAGCTACCATGATTTCCGTATGGGATGATAAAACAAGAGAAGCATTAAGAATTGATCTTTGGACCAAGGAAATGCCTGTAGACCAGATGAAGATGTTTATCCACCAGATTTTAATATCTTTAGGAAGCACGTATCAGAGAGCAACCGGAGAAGAGGATGTAGCGCAGTGGATGGAGGAAATTGCAGAAGAATTTGCGGTAAAATCTGCTATTAAGTAAAAAATACAATTGCAATAAGCAGGAGGCAGTAAGCGGTAAGCTTTTTGCATTCAGCTAGAGCAACTTTTATTAAAAACAATGAACATTAATCAATAGATATATCTGCTTAATGTTCAAAGCCTAAAGCAAAAAATTATGAATTTTAACACAAAAGTAATTCATGGAGGGCAGCACCACGAGTCTGCAACTGGTTCTGTAAATGTACCTGTATTTTTAACCTCTACGTTTGCACAGAAAAGCCCGGGAATACATTCCGGATATGAATATTCAAGAGCTGCTAATCCTACAAGACAGGCATTAGAGGATTCTTTGGCAAGTATTGAAAACGGAGCGAGAGGTTTAGCTTTCGGTTCTGGTCTTGCTGCGATCGACTGTGTTTTGAAATTATTAAATCCAGGTGATGAAGTGATTGCTGTAGATGATCTTTACGGAGGAACTTACAGAATGTTCACCAGACTTTTTGAAAAATACCAGCTGAAATTTACCTTCGTGAATTTTGACGATACTTCTAAAATTGCTGATGTTATCACGGATAAAACAAAACTGATCTGGGTAGAAACTCCAACTAATCCTTTGATGAAATTAGTAGATATCAAAGCGGTTGTAGATATTGCAAAAGGAAAAGATATTTTAGTAGCTGTAGACAATACTTTTGCTACGCCTTATATCCAGAGACCTATTGATTTGGGAGCTGACATTGTAATGCATTCTGCAACAAAATATTTAGGAGGACACTCCGATGTGATTGCAGGAGCTCTTATTGCTAAAGATGCTGAGCTGGGAGAAAAGCTTCACTTTATCCAGTTTGCAAGTGGTGGTATTTTGGGACCTCACGATTCTTACCTGGTATTGAGAGGAATCAAAACATTGGCATTGAGAATGCAGAGACACTCTGATAACGGTCTTGCAGTAGCAAAATATTTGGAAACTCATCCGGCGGTAGATAAAGTAATTTATCCGGGATTGGAATCTCACCCTCAATATGCATTGGCAAAATCTCAGATGAAGGAATCCGGAGGAATGGTGTCATTCACTTTCAAATCAGGAAAGAAAGAAGATGCGATCAAATTCCTGGAAAAAGTAAGAGTATTCACCTTAGCAGAATCTTTAGGAGGAGTAGAATCTCTGGCCAATCATCCTGCTTTGATGACACATGCTTCAATTCCCGCAGAAAAACGTGCTGAACTGGGAATCACCGATGACCTTGTTCGTTTAAGCGTAGGTATTGAGGATGCAGAAGATCTTATTGCAGATCTTGAGAAAGCTTTTTCTTAACATACCATACATTAAAATGAGAAGGATTACATCATCTTTCTCATTTTATTATAACACCGCCAATACTATGAAAAATACAAGAAAAGCTGTTCTTTCCGACTTACCACAACTGGCGGAATTGTTTGATCAGTACAGAATATTTTATCATAAAACATCAGATATTCCCGCAGCTGCCAATTTTCTTCAGGAAAGACTGGAAAATAAGGACTCCGAAATTTTTGTTGCAGAAGAAAACGGAATCCTGACAGGCTTTGTACAGCTATATCCCATATTTTCATCTACAAGAATGCAGCGTTACTGGCTGTTGAACGACCTTTACGTCAATATAAACCACAGAGGAAAAGGCTATTCTAAAAAGCTGATTGAAGAATCTAAAGAACACTGCCGTTCATCAAAAGCATGTGGTATTCTTTTAGAAACAGGAAAAAGCAATGATATCGGAAATCAGCTTTATCCAGCCTGTGGCTTTGAACTGTATGACTCCGTAAATTTCTACGAGTGGACTAATCATGAGCAATGAGTAATAAGTAATTTATACATTACACTCACTATGCCGAATCTAGAAACTAGAAAACCCGTACCCCAAAAAGAAAAAATGATATGACCGACTTTCAAAAATATATTCAAAGATACTTAGATCAGATTCCATCAGGAAACTGGATCAACGAACTGCAGATATCTGCCGACAAAACCATTGGAATTTATTCCAATCTTACCGAAGAACAATCTAATTTTTCTTATGCAGAAGGAAAATGGACATTGAAAGGACTTCTACTCCACTTATCCGATACAGAAAGAGTTTTCCAGTACAGAATATTAGCTTTCGCAAGAGGAGAAAAAAACAACCTTCCGGGATTTGACGAGAATGAATATGCAGACCAATCTTTTGCCAGTGAAAGAACTCTTGAGTCTCTTCTGGAGGAATACAAACTGGTAAGAAAATCTTCTCAGATTCTACTGGAAACGCTTCAACCTTCTGCTCTACAAAATACAGGTACAGCCAATGGCCATGAAATTACGGTAGAAACCATCGGAAAGCTTATTGTAGGTCACAATTATCACCACCTGAATATTATTGAGGAAAGGTATTTATCGAAATTGGGATGGATGTAGGAAAACGAATTACTCTTATCAGCCTGTTAATTTTTATCCTATCTCTTTGTTTTAACGCTTTTAAAGTTGAAGATATGGGAGAGATTAAAAATTATAAATCATTTGAAACTTTTCTTATAGGTCCGATTAGCTTTTTAGGCGGGGGCTTATTTGAATTTCTGGTATGGACAGCTAATATTTGGTTCTCTATTGCAGTGATATTCTGTTATAAAAAATATTTTTTAATTTCTTTGATATTGGCTACAATAGCTTTTTTCATTGCTGGAACATTTTTTTTCTGGAAGGAAATTCTGGCTGCAGAAAATGGAAGAATGGGAAGAATATACAGCTTGGAAACAGGTTATTTTTTGTGGATAGCTTCTATTACATTTTTAATAGTTGGCTCATTATATTTATCCATAAAATCTAAACTTAACAACCCTAAAATATCATCCTAATTTCCAATGAGATCACTAAAAAACTTAAAGATCACAGAGAGTATTCAAACTGAAAAATTAATTTTTGAAGAAAGTTCATACGATAAGTTTGATGCCATCTCGATCTATTTTGGATTTTCAGCATTGGCAGGAGCTTCTCTGCTGTTATTAAAAGAAGTAGATTTTTCTCTTAATAATAGCTTCGAGTGTGCAATTCTTATAAGTTTATTTATCCTTAGCATATATGTTCTGTATTGTAAATACACCGAAAAACATTTAAAAGAAATTAAATTTGAAATTCCCAAAGAAGAAGCTAAAAGCAGAATCATTGAGTATGGAAAAAAACATCATCATAGAATTTCAATGATTTCAGGTAACCTGATTTTCCTTAATGAACCGACTGATCTCTACAGTTTAGGTAAAGATTATGAACAGACAACCATTGTATTTTTTAAAAACAATGCTATTCTTTATACTTTAATTAAAGAAGGTTCAAAATCAAATTTTCCTGTCTTGATTTCACAACATCTTACCAAAAAAGATTTAAAAAAAATACTGCATCCTGATTATATTGAGCCTATTAAGCGTACAACTTATTTTAATTCATTTTTTCACGGATTATAATCTTTGTATTTTGTTATAATCATCAAACTGACAAACCACATTTATATCCTTATTTTTTGCCTGAAATTCATAGATTTTCTACCTTTATCCACTGATTGAATTCACATACAATTATGGAACATATTATTGAAATATTAAAATCCGGCGGAACCATTCTTTACCCTACAGATACAATATGGGGAATTGGCTGTGATGCTACCAATATAGAAGCTGTCAATAAAATTTTTGACATCAAAAAGCGTGAAAAAAACAAATCCATGATTATCCTTGTAGAATCTGAAAAAAGACTACAGGATCTGGTGGATGTTCCTGAAATGGCATGGGAAATTATTGATCTGAGTGAAAAGCCGGTAACGATTGTTTATGAAAACCCCAGAGGTTTACCCAAAGAACTTCTTGCAGAAGACGGAAGCATCGGAATCCGATTGGTAAAAAATGATTTCTGTAAAAAACTGATTACAAAACTGAACAGACCTTTAGTATCTACTTCTGCCAATTTCAGTGGGGAGAAAAGTCCGCTAAAATTCTCCGATATTTCTGAGGAGATGATCAGCCTTGTAGATTACGCAGTGGAAGAAGACAGAGAAAAGGTTTCAAAATACTCAGGTTCATCAGTAATCAAAATATGGAATGACAACAGGATAAAAGTTCTTAGAGAATAAGAATTCTGAACTTTTATGTTAATTTTTTAGAGTCTTGTCAGTTTATATCGGCAGGATTTCTTTTTTTTAATTCTATCTTTGCAAACTCAACTCATAAACTATTTGCTATGGATCATCATGAATTTGCTCAACTGTGGATTAATGCATGGAATTCTCATGATCTGGAGGATATACTTTCCCATTATTCGGATGATATTGAGATCACCACTCCTATGATCGCACTGGCTACCGGCGGTAAAGAAAGCTCTTTAAAAGGAAAAGAGGCAGTTCGTGAATACTGGAGAAAAGCATTGGATAAATTTCCGGATCTTCATTTTGATCTGATACATTCCACTGCGGGAGTAGATTCGGCAGCATTATTTTATAAGTCGATTATGAATAAACATGCTGTTGAAGTCATGTTTTTTAATGAAGAGGGAAAAATTAGTAGAATGTATGCTCATTATGATTAATGGGTAACATACGTAGAAATTGTCACTATTATTAACGATGAAAATTAATCTTAATCAAAATAAGAATTTAAAACTATTTAAAATCATTTCTGAAGCAGCAGAAAGGAATAACCAGTCCGTATACATTGTGGGCGGTTATGTACGAGACCTTCTGATGAACAGAAAAGCTTCTACGGATATAGATTTTGTAACGGAACAAAGCGGTATTGAGCTTGCTCAGAACGTAGCTCAGGATATAGATCCTAAATTAAAGGTTTCTGTATTCAAAACTTATGGCACGGCCATGATCAAGTATAAAGAACTTGAACTTGAGTTTGTGGGAGCAAGAAAGGAAAGCTATACAGAAAACAGCCGGAAGCCGGAAGTGGAAGGCGGAAGCTTGGAAGATGACCAGAAAAGAAGAGATTTTACCATCAATGCGATGGCTATTTCTTTAAATAAAAATAATTTCGGAGAACTGATTGATCCGTTTAACGGAGTCGGAGATCTTGAAAATGAGATTTTAAGAACACCTTTAGAACCGGCGCAAACCTATTCTGATGATCCTTTGAGGATGATGAGAGCAGTGCGTTTTGCTTCTACTTTAAATTTTAAAATCGAGGAAGACTCTCTGAAAGCTATCCAGCAGGAAGCAGAAAGAATCAAGATTGTTTCTATGGAAAGAATCATGGTGGAATTCAATAAAATCATGCTTTCTGAAAAACCATCTATCGGACTGAGACTGATGGAACAAACCGGTCTTATGAAACTGATTATTCCTGAATTAATCGAACTGAAAGGCGTAGAAGAAGTAGAAGGACAAACCCATAAGGACAACTTTTATCACACCCTGGAAGTTGTAGATAATATTTCTGTGAATACAGATAATCTTTGGCTTCGCTGGGCTGCTCTACTCCATGATATAGGAAAAGCTCCAACTAAAAAGTTTGTAGAAGGAACGGGATGGACATTTCACGGACATGAATTTTTAGGTTCAAAAATGGTAAAAACGCTTTTTCAAAGATTAAAATTACCTTTGGGAAGTGATATGAAATATGTGCAGAAAATGGTAAAGCTTTCATCAAGACCAATTGCTTTGATTACTGATGATGCTTCAGATTCTGCGTTGAGAAGGCTTTTATTTGATGCCGGAGAAAATCTGGAAGATCTTTTTACGCTTTGCAAGGCAGATATTACCACTAAAAATCCTAAAAAGCAGGAGAAATTCAAAAGAAACTTTGAATATGTAGCGGTAAAAATCAAAGAAGTAGAAGAAAAGGATCAGGTAAGAAATTTCCAGCCGCCCATCACCGGAGAAGAGATTATGGAAATGTTTAATCTTAAACCGGGCCGTGAAATTGGTATCCTGAAAGAGAAAGTGAAAGAAGCTATTCTTGAGGGTGAAATTCCTAATGAAAAAGAAGAAGCGACAAAATTTGTTATTGCTGAAGCAAAAAAATTGGGACTGACAATCTAATTCAATACAAATACGAAAAAGCCCGGCGGGATGTTCCATCCCGCCGGGCTTTTTCGTATTCAAAATATAAAACAAAGCCGGCCGGTTTCTTCGAAACCGGTCGAAAAAAAACACAAATGATGAAAAAATAAAAAATTATAAGATATACGCGGAAGCGTAGTATTTAGTTTTTATAGAATCCATTTGTTCCAATTCCTGCAGTAAAGTTTTTCAGTAAAATACCGTTAGAGGCATTATAAACATTCACTTTACCATCTGTACTATAATTTGCATCTGCAGCAAAAATTTTACCATCGATTACGTTGAATCCATATACATCCCCTACAGCTGTAGTAATAGGAGTCGTTGGAACTGTTGTAGATCCAACAGCCATTGTATATATCTTATTGGTGTCGGTGATAAAATAGAATCTGTCATTATCAGCTCTAAGCTTCTGAACTTTAGGTATAGCTGTCAAAGTGGTAGTTTCATAAGTACCGTTTGCCGTATTAATCTTATAGATAAATGAATTTGTATTGTCTGAAACCAGTACATAAGCATTTCCTTTATATGAGATAAGGTCTTTAATAATTCCTACGTTTGGAAGATTTACCGTATAACTTACCACATTTGTAGACGGATTCACAACGGTTACAGTATATCCTGTCGGAATTGGATTCCAGCTTGAGTCGTAACCCACACCGTCAGTCTGAACAACGATACTTCCGCTTGCTTCAACTACTTTTTCAGCAGCGTTTGTAAAATCAATACTTTTTACAAAGGAGTTATCCGAAATATTATAAATATTAAGTTTTCTTTTGTGAGTATCAAAATTATTGTTGGTTACATAATATTGGTTTCCTGAAAAAGCAATATATCTTGCGCCATCCAGGTTAGCCGTTACAGTAGTCAGTTTCTTGAATGTATAACGGTCTACAATGTCAATCTTATTAGGAATATTACATACCAGATAAGCAAGGTTTCCATTGAATCCTATTGTCTGAAGGACTTTCCCCAGGTCTTCCTTATTATTACTCATTCCATAGATCTTATTAAATACTGTAGTAAGATCATTGCTTACAAAGGAAACTTCAGAAGTTGTTGTGGTAAAACCACCTTCATTGGAGATAAGCACTCCGGAGTCAAATCTAAGCGTTCCATCATCAGTACTTTCATAGCTGCTGTCTGTGCTGCATGAAACATTGAAAAGTAACATAGAAGCGAATGCAAGAGATAAAATTTTTCTAATATTCATATATAATTAATTTATTTTAAAAATTGATATTTAAAGTGAGACTATAATTTCGTTTAGGTAATGGATAAGAAAGCATGGTATAATAGGTTTCATTCAAAATATTATTTATTTTAAAACCTAGGGTATAATTTTTAAAGAAAGTTGTACTGACACCGGCATTCATCACAAAATATGGATCTAAAGCATCACTCTTGGTTTCATTAGAATCTGTATACGTTAATCCATTAAACATCCCTTGTACATACACCTTCACAAAGTCATACTGATAGTCTATGTTTCCAATAAATTTATGAAGAGGCACATACATAAGCTTCTTTTGAATATCAAGATCTGTTGACTTTGTATAAGAATATCCAAGATTAGATTTCAAAATATGTTTTCCAAGTTTTTTCTCAAATTCCAGTTGGGACTCCAGTCCATATGTTTCTACTCTATTGGTATTTGAAGCTCCATAATATCCGGCAGGAGTTCTTAACCATCGGATCATATCCCGGATATTCATGTAATAAGGAGTAACGGAAAGTTTGAAGTCTCCTATTTTAAAGTGGTTTCTTAATTCAAATTGGTAAGAAGTTTCCGGTTTTAAATTCATATTACCTCCCTGAGCCCAATACAAATCGTTAAATGATGGTGCTCTGAAGTTTCTTGAAAAATTGAATTCAGCATCATACCATTTTACAATATCCCATTTTCCTGAAAAAGAAAGCAGAACAGGAGAGCTGATATCTTCTACAAAATCTTTCTTGATTCCTGCTTCAAAACGCAAATCTTTTGTTGGAAAATAACGCAGTAATCCTGCAATAGATCCTGCACTTCTGTTAATATTTCCAATTCCTGAACTACCTGCTCCATTCCCTTTATTAATTTGAAATTCGCCGATAATATTAACATTCCACTTTGAATTCAGAAAATAATTAAAATCATTTTTCAGAATATAATTCTTCCCTACCCCTCCGCTGGTTTCAGCACCGTTAATATTACCAAAGTACTGGAAATTTTCCTCTGTATAGGCTGTTTTGAATGAGTTACTAAATTTTATGGTACTCCAATCCCAGGAAAGTAAACTTCGGGTATTCTGAGTTTCATATTTTGTTTTGTTTTCCAAATCTCCAAAATGAACAGGATAATGTTGTTGCCCATTAAAAAATTCTGATATCCAGGAAATCTGATGATGCGGAGCAATTTTATAGGCTGTTGCTATATTGATATTCGTATTATAATATTGTCCGTTATCATTACTGTAAGTTTTTCTTTTATCCACCTCAACCTGATAATCATTTTTACTTATTGAGTGATTGCCAGAAACTTTAAAAGTGAACTTATCATTACTGTAAGAACCTTTTACAAAATTATTATAGGTATTAAAAGAAGCGGCTTCTGAAAATAATGAACCATGGAAACCTTTATTAAAATCAAGGGTATTATTCAGGTGAATACTTCCCCCTATGGCACCACTTCCATAGATTACACTTCCACCACCAGCTTTTATACCAATCTGATCATAGCCGAACAAAGCAATATTATTGATATCTCCTTGTCCTAAAAAATTAGAATTGATATTAATTCCGTTCCATACAAATGCAGTCTGCTGGGCGGTAGTTCCTCTGAAAGAAGGGGAAGAAACAGCACCACGCCCGTTTTCTTTGATATAAACCTGTGACTGAAATCTCAGGAGTTCTGAAAGGTTACTGGAGTTTTTCCCGGCCTCTTCTGCCGAAATTGTTTTTACGGGATGAAAAAGCTTCACCCTGTTCATCTGGTTGTCGAAGACATAAATAGTGTCAATGGTTTTCTCTTGTCCAAAAAGAAAACAGCCATAAGATGAAAAAAGCAGTACTAAAGATCTTTTTATATCCATTCCTTTTTACTTTTCCTCCGAAAGCAATATGTTTTTATAATTACAACTCTGGCAGGTCTCCTGACTTTCGCATTCTGCACCTTCCCGTTATATACAGTGGTTTTTTGCAGAAACTTTTGTTGCGATTTACAGTTGCGGGGACAGTCCGGGAGTTACACCCGATTCCCTTTTCATTCCAAAATACTGGAAACCAAAATTTTTGCAAAGATAGTTTTTTATGTGTATATGCCAAAAAATAGGGATTAGAAACAGATAGTATCTTTTAAGACCGGGAAATCCTTTCTCAGGAAAACGCCAGATTCAAAATTTGATGGGAAATGAATAATAAAATAGCTGCTTCCAGTTGAAAGCAGCTATATATCATGAAATAACGTTTAATTAATTATTTACCAATAACTTCGGTAATCGGGTTTCCTACATTTCCGCTTGGGAACTGAATTTTCAATAGAGAAGATACTGTTGGAGCAATATCTGTCATATGATATTCCTTATTGCTTTCTCCCTGTTTTACTCCCCATCCCATAAAGATCAACGGAATATGAGAATCGTAAGAATTCCATACGCTGTGTGTAGTTCCTGTTTTAGAATATGGCGGAAGCATAGAGTCATGAGAAATTAACTGGATATCTCCACTTCTCTGTCTGTTGATTCCATTAATAATTCTTTGTTTGATTGGCTCCGGAATGCTTGACTCCTGAACTTTGTCTACAGAAACAGCATATAAAACGGCAGGATCTTTCTCAATTTCTTTTACAGCAAAGTTTCTTACATCATCCAGCTCAAGCTTATTGTCTGCCAATACTTTTCTGTCGAAATAAACCTGGTAGTTATCAATGGCATTAACCAGTTTATCTGCCCCAAATTTCTCTTTCAGTTTCTGGTTCAGATTCTTTTCCGCATCTTCTCCGAAGAAACCTGTCGGGATTTTATGTTCTTTAAGGAATCCCACAGAATGTGCTCCACCATGGTCGGCAGAAAGGAAAACGGTATACTCTCCTTTTCCTACCTTTGAATCAAGATACTTGAAAAATTCAGCTAGATCCTGATCTAATCTGATATAAACATCTTCCACTTCAATAGAATTCGGTCCGAATTTATGGCCTGCATAATCTGTAGATGCCAGGTTGATGGCTAAAAAGTCTGTGATATTATCTCCACCCAGTTTTTCACCTTCTACAGAAGCTTCTGCCAGTTTCAATGTCAATGTATTTCCGAAAGGCGTATAACGGATGTTATCTTTTTTAGTCTGATAGTCTTTTGCTAAATTACTGTAAGGGAAAGTAGGTGTTTTTGCACTTCCCAGCAAACCTTCCCAGGGAGAATTGTCCGGTGCACTTTCTGTATATTCATTGATTGGAAGTAAAGTATTCCAGCCATTGGCTACTAATTTTTCAGGAAGATTCTGAGAATTGAATGATTTTACCCATTGCGGAAGATCATTCATATACCATGTACTGGTAATGAAATTCCCTGTACTGTCATCAAACCAGAAAGCTCCGTTTGGAGTATGTCCTGCTGGAAGAATGGAAGCACGGTCTTTCAAGGAAACCCCCACTACTTTTCCCTGGAAATTTGTTGCCAGTCTCAATTCGTCAGTTACTGTGGTAGACCAAAGATTTTTAGGAGAGTGGCTTCCCGTTTTTATATTGGCAGTTCCTACCGGCTGAACGCTGTCATCTGCAGTACAATAAACTCCTTTACCCGTTTCTTTATCCGTCCAGTCGTTTCCTGCAATCCCGTGAATTGCCGGTACAGATCCCGTATAGATACATGTATGTCCCAAAGCCGTAATGGTAGGAACATAAGGAATATGTACATTATTTAAAGAATATCCTGTATTCAAAAGTCTTTTGAAACCATCATTTCCATATTTACCATAAAAACGGTATAAATAGTCCCAACGCATCTGGTCTACTACCAGACCCACAACCAATTTAGGCCTTTCAAGTTGTGTATTTCTGTTCTTCTGTGCATTGATTGTAACTACGGAGAATAAAGTAGCTGCCGCAATTGAAATGTTCCTAAGCATCCAAGTAAATTTTATTGGTGACAAATTTAAGGGTTTTGAAAGTTTTGGAGTGTGAAATTTTATTTAAATTTGATTATTGTACAATTATCAACCAATCTTTTATGATTTTAGGTGTATACTGGTATTTCAAATTCCCGGATCATTTATATGACTTTCAGTTTTTCAAATTCTATCCGGGACTTGGAGGGCACGCCGATACCCCAGCTGAATTGACCGCCAGAATACAGGTGGAAAATACAGATGATTTTGTCCATCAGCTGGAATCGCTAAAATCAGGTTTCAAAAGAACATATTTACACCTGAATATCGATGAAAATCAAATCGTCATCAATATCGGTGACTATATGCTTTTTGATTTCCACTTTCAGTTTGCATTAGAAATAGAAAACCTATTAATCCGGGAAAATGCTTTATCCGTGGGTTTCAGCATTCCTTTTACCATTCAGTCCACCAAAAGTTTTGCTCCGGAAAGGGAAGAATTCAAAAATATAGAACACCGTTTCATTCAGATGGTGGGTTCTGACTTCAAAAAAAGTAATGCAGAAAATTATGCTGCCAGAATTGATTGCAATCTTCCTTTACCATACAAACAGAGGCTTATTGATGACTTAGTATCGATATGTAGAGAGGAAAACATCCATGTATTTTACTATAATGATTTCGATTGTAAAGATCATTGTAACCTGATGCTCTTTTTCACCAATGGCCGACAGAGAAAAGATTCTTTTCAGAAGGTTGACATCAATTCATTTGGGAGTAAAGTAAGACAACTTACCCAGAAATACCCTCTTCATTTCGGTCATTTCGGAAGCTTTAAAGAGTATCCTTTACTCGGGCCTCATATAGAACTGATAGTAGACGGAGAATATATTATAAATAAGAAATAAAAAAACCATTTAAATTCAATCATATGATCAAATTTAAGTATGTCATTCTCTATGTAGAAGATGTAGAACAGTCTATGAATTTTTATAAAAACACCTTTGGCTCTGAAATAAAATTCATTACGCCCGAAAAAGATTATGGTGAACTGCTGACCGGAGAAACTAGTCTGTCATTCGCCTCCGTGAGCCTGGCTAATTCCAATATTAAAAAAGGATTCAAAACAGCAAAAACTGAAGACAAACCGTTCGGGATGGAACTGGGGTTTACAACGGATGATATAGAGGCTTTGGTAGAAAAAGCAATAAAAAACGGAGCCGTCCTTTATGAAGATATCGCCATAAAACCATGGGGACAAAAAACAGCTTATATCAAAGATCCCAACAACTACCTTGTAGAAATCTGTACTGAAATGCAATAAGCGTAAAACAAACTGATTTGGAAATAAGAAGATTACAAAAACTCACCTTTGATCCCACCTTAACTTGGGGACATAATGGTTATACAACGAATATAAGATATGTGGTATCCTCCATAGAGGTTGGAAGTTCTTTTGAGTTTATTCTGAAAGAAAAAGCTTTACCATACAACAAAATCTGGGAAACAACTTCCGAAGATCTTGAAGAATTGAATACCATCATTGAACAGGGAAATTCCTTCGGAGCCTATGTGGATGGAGAAATTGCAGGCTGGATCATCTGCGAACAAAGAATATGGAACAACAGTTTTTATATTGAAAATATCCTGATCAATGAAAAATACAGAAGACAGGGAATCGGGATCATGCTGATTAAAAGCGCCATTAAAGAAGCCAGGAAATTAAACAGCAGAGTGATTGAGCTGGAAACCCAGAATACGAACTATCCTGCGATACAGTTTTACAGAAGAATGGGATTCAATATTACAGGACTGAATACAAGATTATATGAAAATGCAGAGGAAATTGCGCTTTTTATGACCTTGGATATAGAATAATTTTTCTAAATACATTAAAACACTTGTTAGTGTGTTGAAAATTTTATACATTAGTAATCAACAAATTAAAAAATAATTACTATGAAAAACCTGAAAAAGCTCAAGAGAAATCAGCTGGTTCTGATCAGTGGTGGCGACACTCCTTATGCATTGTGTGACATGGATGGTAATTGTCCGCCCACTACAGGCTCTTATTATTGTAGTGGCGGTACCTGTTACAGAGTGTCCGGCGGCGGTGGCAACCCCGGATGCAATGAACCTATGCGTCTTTGCCAGGAATGGGAAACAGGATGCGGATGCGTTTATATGTAAAAAATATTTGTTAGATAAAATTTTGTTGAGGGCGGTTTTTACCGCTCTTTTTTGCAACCAGCCATAGCATTCATTAACTTGCATTTCTTAATAATACATCAAAGAATATCATTATGAAAACATTGATCTGGAAAGGAATCTATTATCAGTCCCTTGAATATTTTAATTTATTTTCCAATGATAAAAACTATACGGTAGAATCAAAAATCATCGGTTGTCATGAAAATAACATCTATGCTTTAGACTATAGGATTCTCATAGATAAAGACTGGATTATTCAGGATTTTTTGATCGAATCTGAAATTAATAAGGTTAAAAGAATTTTTTCGGGAAAAAGAAACCAGAACCAATGGGAAATCAATGGGGTTATACATTCTGAATATAATAATTTCAAGTTCATAGACATTTCTCTCACTCCTTTCACCAATACCCTGCCGATCAATAATTTAAAACTTTCAGAGAGCAGTTCTCAAAAGATTGATGTCATGTATATTGATGTGCTACAAGATCATATCAGACCCGGACAGCAACAATATACCCGGACAGCTGTTAATAAATACCTGTATGAAAATATCGAAACCGATTTTAAAGCTGAAATTTCGGTGGATAAAAGTGGATTAGTAACCAACTACCCTGAATTATTTGAAAAAATTGCTGACTCTGACTCTGAAACAACCAATAATAATTTAGTCAGGAATAATTAATCAAAATATATTTTAAATTATAAAATAACACGATGAGCTTTGTCGTTGCGTGTAAATAATTTTGCTTCAGATTAAAATAAAATAATAAATAGCATATTTTACATTAAATCACATTAATATGATTTTCACATCTTAAAAAGAATTAAATTAGCATGGTTTTAAAAACTAATTACTAACTCAGAAAACATAGAATGAAAAAAATCTATCTCGGTGCATTTACTTTATGCACAGCCCTGGGCGTATCTGCTCAGGAAGTGGTATGGCAGAAGGACATCCAATCCTCTACCCAGGATTTTCTAAGCCAGATTACTACAACCATTGACGGACAGTATCTTGTCTCAGGAAGTTCCATTCAAAGCGATAAACTTCAACAGAACAGCAAACAAAACAACGGTTATGAT
>NZ_FTMT01000023.1:0-79195 GCF_900156015.1 Chryseobacterium sp. RU33C
GTTCTCAACCAATTTATGCTTATTTTTGAAGAAAGGCTCAGATTATAAAATCCAAGCCCTGACTTTTTAACTTACACACTTTGTGGGATAGTGTCCAATGAAATTTTATAAGGCTGAATAAAGAACAACTCTTTGCCCATCAGGAACTTCCCTCTCCCAGCCTCCAGCTTCCTTACTTTAAATAAAGTCAATCACTTTCTCCAGAGCAATTCCTCTGGACCCTTTCAGCAATATATTCTCGGACTGAATTTTATTCTGTTTTAAATACTCTATTAATTCTGCTGTATTTTCAAAAGCAAGATCTGAAGAATTAACAGTTTTAAAATGTTTACCCACTGTAATAATTTCATTAAAATGAAGATTCTGAGCGAGTTTTAAGATATTCTGATGCTCTTTCTCACTTTCGTCACCCAATTCCAGCATATCGCCGATAATAATGGTTTTACGACCTTCAAAACTGATAAAATTATTTAAGGAAGCGGTCATAGAGCTTGGGTTGGCATTATAAGTATCCAGAACCAAAGTTCTGTCCTCTTTTTTCACCACCTGAGATCTCATATTCGTTGGGGTGTATAGCTCCAGAGCGTGCTTTATTTTTTCAAAGCTGATTCCGAAATGAAGTCCTAAACTTGCGGCTGCACAAAGATTGGTAAAATTATATTCTCCTGTGAGCTTTGAAACAGCTTTTACTCCCTGATAAACCAATCCTACAAAATGTTCTTCTGAAAAAGATTCAAAATGATAATGAGAGGTTTCTGCTCCAAAAGTAATTTTAGGGGAATAGTTTTCAGTTTTCTCTACCTGAATAGGATCGTTTTCATTAACAACAATAGTTCTGTTATTGTTTTTAAGATAATCGTAGAGCTCAGACTTTCCTTTAATTACCCCTTCAAAACCTCCGAATCCTTCCAAATGAGCTTTCCCGAAGTTGGTAATATATCCGAAATCAGGCTGCGAAATGGTACACAGGAATTCAATTTCTTTCTGATGGTTGGCTCCCATTTCAATCACAGCCATCTCATGCTCCGGTTGAATGGAAAGAATGGTCAGCGGTACTCCGATATGGTTATTCAGATTTCCAGCGGTGTACTGAACATTAAATTTTTCAGAAAGAACCGCATGAATCAACTCTTTGGTGGTTGTCTTTCCGTTACTTCCTGTAAGTCCTATAAAAGGAATATTAAGTTTGCTTCTGTGATAGATTGCCAATTGCTGTAAAAATTCCAGGGTAGACGGAACATAGAAAATGTTTTTATCTCTGTTTTCAAATTCCGGAAGTTCAACAATCACTGCCAAAGCTCCGTCATCAATGGCTTTTTCCGCCAGAGTAGCTGCATTGAAATTCTCACCGGAAAAGGCAAAGAAAATATCATTCTCTGCTATTTTTCTGCTGTCAATAGTTACTTTTGCAGCCTGCAGAAATAAAGGATAAAACTGTTCTATATTCATGTGGAAATATATATTTTTTTAAAAGAAGTCACACGCAGTCGCCAAATCTATACAAGTATTTTAGACTTTTCAGCCAAAGCGATTTCACGGTTCAAAAATAAAAAAACCTTCCGAAAGTTCGGAAGGTTTTTTATAAGTATTTTTTGATAAATATTATCTTCTAGTTCTACTCTTATCGCTGGCTCTGGCATCCTGTGCAACACGGAACCCTACCCATCCATAAGCTCTGTTTTGATTTTTATATCTTCTTTGTCCCGGATCCAGCCAATATGCTGTATCCTGCCAAGAACCACCTTTCACAACTCTAACCTCGTTAGAAATTCCGGAAGTTCTTTCTTTGGTATCTTTCTGCAGTTTCACTCTACCGCTGGCATCTACAACGAAACTTGTTTTAGGAGCGTTGTACATATCGAATCCTGAAGCAGAATCAGAAGCTCTGTAATATTCTAATGAAGACTGTCTGTCGCCATCTCTGTAGTTTCTGTAGTCAGCAATAGTTTGTCTTTCAAATTGTCCGGGAAGTCCTCTGTAAACTAATCTTCCGTCAGCTAACGTATCATATTTGATAGTGCCTTCGTCGATCATTTTATAAGTTCCGTCACCATTTCTTACGATGGTCTGAGGCATGTTTCCTCTGTAGTAGTTAAAATCATTGTAATCTTCATCAATGATTGGTCTGTAAACGTCAGCTGTCCATTCAGAAACGTTTCCGTACATACCATAGATTCCTAAATCGTTAGATGGATATTGTCTTACATCAGAAGTTTGAGCTGATCCGTCGTTTTTCCATCCTGCGATACCTGAATAGTCACCTTTACCCATTTTGAAGTTTTCAAGGAACATTCCTCTGTCTCTTCCTTTGTTACCTCTTAATCTTTCAATTTGAGGTTTTTTTCCCAGATATTGGTTATATTCTCTGTTTTTAGCCATACCAAGAGCAGCATATTCCCATTCTACTTCAGTAGGAAGTCTGAACTTCTGTACCATTGCAGCATTAGGAGCTCTGTTAGCAGCAAGCAATCTCTGGTTTGTAGTTTTCATACCAGTTTTCTGCTGCATTCTTTTCTCATTGATATACCCTTGCATTTCAGGATCATTCGATTTGAATTTATCCATGTTGAAAGCAGTACCTCCCTGGTTGTTGGATTCGTTGATATACAAATCCTTGGCAATAATACCAGCCTGCATCAAAGCTTTTTCGTTCGCTCTGTCTGACAGCCATTCACAGTATCTGTTTGCCTGAGTCCAGGAAACTCCTACTACCGGATAGTAATCAAATTCCGGAGAACGCAGATAAGTTTCATTATAATCGTTTCTTGCTAATTTGTTGTCCCATAATAAGGTATCCGGTAAAGCACCGTTATAGATCTCCTTAAAACTCGGGTCACTTGGTGGGAATACATACTTCAACCATGTAAGGTATTCGCGGTATTCGTAGTTAGTAATTTCAGTTTCACCGATAAAGAATGAACTTACCTGCATTCTGCGAGGCGTGTTATTCCAATCGTGCATAACATCATCTTTCACTAATCCCATTGTAAAAGTTCCACCTTCTACATATACCATCCCAGGCCAACCCTTCTGCTTCTGTTGCTTTCCTGCAAAAAACCAACCCTGTTTTTCGTTTGGTTTCCAACCTGTTTTGCTGACAAATTTTTTGGTACCGCCACCTTTGCTGGTTCCTGATCCGCCACAGCTGGTTAATGCAAGTGTAGAACTTAATGCTATTAATGAAAACAACTTTAGTTTTTTCATAGTCGATATAAATATTTTCAAAGTACAAAGAAAAAATAAATTATTCAATAAATCAAGTAAACATTTGATTTTTTTGAAAAACGTTAACAAATTAATTTTATTGTATCACAATTTAATTCTAAAATTTTCATTTATTTTGTAATTTAGCAATTTCAATAGTAAACATGAAACGAAAAATTACGATTTTATATTTAATCGCTTTTGCATCAACACTTTACGCCCAAAGAAACACCATAGAATGGAATGGCTCTAAAATTCAGGATTTTGGTGACACAAAATTAAATCTTCCTAATTTTAAAAATGAAGGTTTTTCTTACAGCCAAAATAATGTTTTTATTGTAAGCAAGCAAAAAATCGGGGAAAAGCAATTAAAAATCTCAGACCTTGTCTGGGAAAGCGTTTCTAATCAGGATTTATTTGAGCTGGATAAAGGCAGACTTCCGGATTATGATGTAGCAGATGTTTCCTATTATACTTTAGAGGGTGAAAGCTATGCCAGCATCAGTATTGCTTTATTTAAAAATGTAAAAGGCCGTGTCCAGAGATTATCTTCGTTTAATGTTTCAGAGGCTTCTTCTTTTATCAATACAACAGGAACTGTTAATAAAATAGGAACCACTGGTAATCCTTTATCAAGTGGAAATTTCTATAAGATAAAAGTAGACAAATCGGGAGTATTCAAAATCACTTCCCAGTTTTTAAAAGATAACGGAATCAATCCAAGTTCAGTAAATCCTAAAAACTTCAGAATTTATGGAAACGGAGGATTAATGCTTCCTGAATACAATCAGGATCCAAGATACGGGGCTTTACAGGAAAATTCCATTCAGGTAGTAGGTGAAGATGATGGAGTATGGAATGACAATGACTACGCTCTTTTCTATGCGCAGGGTCCTGACGGATATAACCTTTATGATACCGGTAATGGAAATGGATTTAAAAGACACGATACGCGATTCAGTGAAAGAAGCAATAATGTCAAAAACATTTATGAAGATTTCTCTTACTATTATATCAACTTTGATAAGGGGGCGGGAAAAAGAGTTCCTACTGTAGACGGAAATCTTCCTGCACAGCTGATTACAAGATATGACAATTACCAGGTGATCAACAAGGATCAGAAAAACCTGTTAAAAGTAGGAAGAACATGGGTAGAGGATACTCCTTTCACCAATGAAAAGACCATAACATTAACTACCAATTCACCTATACAGGCGAATGATGTAATACGATACAGAACTCAGGTGGTTGCGTACAATTCTCAGCAGAATACAATGGATTTTAAAATTAATAATTTAAATCCGCACCCACAGCAGGTAATTCCTATGGACACTCCTTCCTATCAGTATACCTTCTATCCTGTAACATACACCGGAACATTAACTAATCTTACCGGAAACCAGTTTACCCTGGTTTATAATCCGGATATTTCCAAGAATCCAAATGGAACTTTCTATTTTGATTATGTAGAGGTTCAATATAAAGAAAATCTTGCCTTCAATGGTTCACAAATGAACTTCAGGGATTATTCTATTGTAAGCGGAAGCAACACAGATTACGGTTTCAGTATCAGTAATGCTGCTAATATAGAACAGGTATGGGATGTAACGGATATTACAAATGTTAACAGAAGAGTGAATAAAGCAGGAGCAGGCTCTTTCAACTTTGCTTACACTGCTTCTGATCAGAATTTCAATAATGAATTTGTAGCTTTCCGTGCTGATGCGGCGTATAGTCCACAGTTTGTAGGAAGAATTTCCAATCAGAATCTTGCCGCAATACAAAACGTAGATTATCTTATCCTTACCGTTCCTGAAATGATGGGCCAGGCACAGAGAATTGCCAACTACCATCAAACCAAGAATAACTATAAGGTGGAAATTGTTGACATCAACAAAATCTACGAGGAATATGGCAGCGGAAGTAAAGATCTTACCGCGATAAGAGATTTCGTAAGCAAACTCAATACTCCTCTGGGCAGACTTCAGTATGTATTTATTCTTGGGGATGCTTCATATGATTATAAAAACAGGGTTCCGAACAATTCAAACGTTGTTGCCAGCTACCAGAGTGAACAATCTTCTGATTACGTATCCTCTTTTGTGACGGATGATTATATTGTAATGACCAAGCCGCAGAATACCTTATTAATTGAAAACAATCTACCGGATGTGCCAGTGGGTAGAATTCCTGCAGCCAATGTAAGTGAAGCCGGAGATATGATCAATAAAACACTGGCATATTACAATTCTCTTCAGGGGCAGTCATCTCCTTTTGGAGACTGGCGTATGCGACTTGACTTTGTAGTGGATGATAATGAGGAAGGAGGCGGTCCGTTCCATAATGTAATGAACAACTCCCTGGTAAATATATTTGAACAGCCAGGTCAGCAGGAACTCAAAGAATATAATGTTAAAAAATTATATATGGATGCTTTTACCGCTCAGAGTACCTCTGGCGGGCGGAGATATCCACAGGTAAACCAGGCTATTTCCAATGCTATCGGAAACAGTTTGTACTTATTCTATTTCGGACACGGAGGAATCAATGGCTGGGCACAGGAAAGAGTGCTTACCAGCACAGAGGTTCAGAATGCCAACAACTTCTCCAATGTATACAGCAGATTCCCTTTTGTTTCTACCATCACTTGTGAATTCACATTATGGGACGAGCCTGCAACCAACTCTGTTGGAGAACAGTTTATTAAAATGAAGCAGGGAGGTGTTTCTACCATGATTACTTCCAGCCGTGCTATTGGAGTAGATTACGGACGTGATTTTACCAATACATTTACCCAAAATATCTTTAAATTAACCAATGACGATTTTAATTCGTTGGGAAATGCTCAATTAATTGCCAAAAAACAAAAAGGACCCAACAGTAACCACTTAAAAGTAAACTTCCTGGGTGATCCGGCTATGAAATTAAGCAGACCTCAAAGACTTCTGGTTATTGATAATATTGAAACGCCCGTTCCGGGACTGATCAGAGGTCTGGATTTTGTAAAAATTAAAGGACACATCAATAATCCGAATGGAACGCTGAACAATACCTTTAACGGAAAAGTCAGCATCAATATTTTTGATAAGAGATTAAACAAAAAAACACTCAATAACAGTGGCATTTTAACTCCGGTTTTAGATTATACTGAAGAAGGAAGTGCTATTGTAAAATCTGCAGGAACTGCTGTAAACGGAGTTTTCACTGCTGAATTCTACGTTCCTAAAGATATTAACTATGCTGTAGGGCAAGGAAGGATACTAGCCTATGCTGACAACAAGTCAACGGATGTTTTTAACAACCAGGCTGTACAGGTGGGAGATATCAATCCTAATGGAATTAATGATAATCAGCCTCCAAAAGTAAAACTGTATATGAACAACACCAATTTTGCTGATGGCGGAATTACCAACCAGAATCCTATGCTTCTTGCCTGTCTTACCGATGATACAGGAATCAACTCAACAGGATCCGGTGTAGGACATGATATTACAGTATACCTTGACGGACAGATTATCAATACAGTTGTTTTGAATGATTTTTATGCTCCGGGAGAAGGAAACGGATGTTTAAATCCAAGTCTTGCCGAATATCAGAAAGGGAATGTAACCTACCCTTTCAGAAATCTGGCAATAGGACAACATCAATTAACATTTAAAGTTTGGGATATAAACAATAATTCGACAACTGCTACGTTAAATTTTGAGGTTAAAGATGAATCTGACCAACACCTGACAATCAACCGTCCGCTGAACTGGCCAAATCCATTTACCAATAAAACCTATATTCAGTTTGAACACAATTGTGATGATATTCTGGATGTAAACGTACAAATTTATACAATAACCGGAAGATTGGTAAGAACCTTATCACAGCCAGTGGTTGCAGAACCTTTCCTGCAGGGCTTCAGAACCCCTCGTCAGGCAATAGAATGGGACGGAAGAGATGATTTTGGGTCTACGGTAGCAAAAGGTACGTATATTTTTAAGATATTTGCAAAAAGTCAAAATCAAGAAAAATGCAAAGGAAGTGCTACAGCTGTAGAAAAAATGGTACTTTTGAAATAATAAAACAAGACAATAGACAATAATATTAATAAAAAACTGATAATATATAAAAGACAACATATGAATTTAACTACTAAACTGCTATTAGGATTTGGTTTGAGTGCTGGTTTTTTAGGCTATTCGCAAGATTTAGGTAAAGTAAACCCAGTTCTTACCGGAGCTCCTTTCTTAAGAATTGCACCTGATGCAAGATCGGGAGGTATGGGAGATCAAGGGGTGGTAACCTCTCCGGATGCATTTTCACAATTCTGGAATGCGGCTAAATACCCTTTCAGCAGGACAAGTTCTTCCGTAGGTCTTAACTATACGCCTTACATGGGAAAACTTACCAATGATGTATTCTTATTATATGCTTCGTTCCATAAGTTTTTGGGGCAGGAAGAAAGATCTACAATTTCTGCGAGTATCTATTATTTTAATATGGGACAGGTAGACCTGACTCAATTGGTAGGTACGGAAATCGCTTCCATGGGTACATCAAAACCAAACGAATTCTCCATTGACGTTGCCTATGCTTTGAAACTCTCTGATTCATTCTCAGGTGCCGTTACCGGTAGATTTATCCGTTCAGACTTAGCCGGAGGTTTCAATACAGATACCACTCTTAAAGCGGCCAACAGTTTCGCAGTAGACGTTTCGGCATACTATACTTCACCAAGATTCTCCAGTATTGGTGGATATGATGGTAAAGTGAATGCAGGTTTAGCGGTTCAGAACTTAGGTCCAAAACTGGATTATACAGGAAATGAAGAATCAAGATCTTATCTTCCTACTATGGCAAGATTAGGGGTTGGATATGACATGTATCTTGATGATATGAACAGAGTTGGAATTTCTGTGGAAGGTTCAAAGCTTTTGGTTCCTGGATCTGAGTATGCAGGAATAGACCCGAATACAAGACAGCCCATCTACCAGATCCCGAATGTAGGACCAATGGCTGGTATCGGAAAATCTTTCAAAAACAAAAACAGTATCATGTACAGTGGTGCCTTAGAATATTCCTATGACAATGCATTTTCTGTAAGAGGAGGTTACTTCCATGAAAGTGAAGAGCAGGGAGCAAGACAGTTTGCTACTGCGGGGGTTGGGTTAAGATACCGTTCTTTCGGACTTGATCTTTCTTACCTGATCAATATGTCTAAAATCAACAGTGCTTTGGATAACACTCTACGTTTCGGTCTTACCTGGAACATTGGAGAAGAAACATCCAACAACGATCGTTAATAAAAGAAAAAGCAATATAAAAAAGCCTCAATACATTATTGTATGGAGGCTTTTTTTATGTCAATCGTCAATCCGCTCCGCTTGTCAATTTTTGAAAACTTGAAAAAATTCACTATTCACTTTGCAAAGCAAGAATTCACTATTGACCTTTGAATAATGCAATGGTATAATCAAGGAGTTTTCCATCACCGTAGTCTCCATGTCCCGGAACTGCAATTTTCACATCGGGATATTCTTTTTTTACTTTTTCAACAGTAGCGGACCAGGCAGAAACATTGGCATCACCTAAATATCCTTTACCTGCCTCCAGCTCTTTTAATAAGCAGCCACCAAATAAAATATTCTCGTTCGGGAAATAACCTACTGCATTATCTTTTGTATGCCCTTCGCCAAAAAATTTTGCGATAACATCTTTATTCCCGACTTGTAAAATAACAGCATCATTAAAACTGTTTTCAGGAATAACAAAATTATTTTCTTGGGCCAGCTCAATTGTTTTTGTATAAGAGTAAGAAGGAATACGATGTTTATGAAACGCCATCAATCCTCCTAAACTATCATCATGAAAATGGGTTGGAATAATGGCCTTAATTTTTGCATTAAGTTTTTCATTAATCCACCGTATCAGCTCTTCTGAACTTTTATCATTGGTTGGGGTGTCCAAAACAATAGCTTCGTGATGATCTTTCACAACCAATCCATTACAGGGTACATTTCCAAAATCATTGGTCTGTTTAAAGGAAGTATGAATAAAAGAATTTTCCGAAATCCGGGTAATAATCAGGGTGTTGGATTTATAAACTTTCTTTGCCTTGAAGTTTTCCTTTTTCTGTGAACCGCAGCTCAGAATGAAAAAAGAAAAGAATATGATGAAGACATTTTTAATAGTATTTTTCATGAAACCTTTTTATTTAAACTTTGAGACAAGCTAAGGTAGGAATTCGTGGAATAAGATTTGTTACCTGTTCTGTTAAAAATGACCAATTGTGAGTGGTAAATCATTCCTATGTCTCTTCTGTCAATTTATTTTAAATAGCCCAACAGCAGAATTAAAAAAATATAGCATAGAAGTTGAGAAAAGTCTTTTTTTTATGGCGATTTTCTTAAATTCAATAGCTATTTTTGTAATATGAACTATTCGGCGGAACTAAAAAAATTTGTAACCAGTCAGTATGTATATTCTGCCATCAGAATTACATTAGCAACTGTTCTGCCTTGTTTAGTCCTCGCCCACTTCGGGATATTGAAAGAATATTTCCTTTTCCCTCTCGGAACCAGCTTTGTGGCTCTTACAGACCAACCCGGCCCATTTATCCGAAGAAGAAATGCTCTTACTTTCGCTATATGCTGTTTTGTCTTTGTAGCGCTCATTGCCAGCCTTGTAATGAATATCAAAGTACTGGTGATTCTGGAAGTCATTGTCTTTGGGATGTTTTTTTCCCTCATTGGCGTGTATGGTCAAAGATTAGCTGCTGTAGGTTCATTATCGCTTGTGGTACTCGCCATCTTTATTGATGGGCATCTTACAGGAAGCAATATCTTTAAAAGTTTATTGATTTTTGCTTCCGGCTGTATATGGTTTTTACTTATATTCCTTGTTGTAACAACTATTCGTCCTTATAAACTGGCAAGCCAGATGATTGGTGAAAATTATCTCCAGCTGGCTGATTTTTTAAAGATCAAAGCCAATTATTATCAGAAAAATCCTGACTTTAATAAGCTGACAACTCAGGTTATTGCCAAGCAGATTCAAATAAAAAATCTGCAGGAAGATACGCGGGAAACAGTTTTCAAAACCAGAACCATCGTCAATGAATCTACGACCACCAGTCGTTTATTAATGCTGATGTTCCTGAACTCGATGGACCTTCATGAAAAACTGATGACTTCTGAAAGTGATTATCAAAAGCTGCAGCAGAGCTTTGAAGACAGTATGATCCTGGTTAATATCCATGATTATCTAAACCTTTTGGCTGAAGAGATCACCAATATCGGAATTGCCCTTCAAAGTGGTACCAGAGCAAAGCCGATGTTTAATCTGGAACAGGAATTAAAAAGCTTAAATTATAATTATTTCGAACTTAGAAATAAGCAGCTTTCGCCGGACAATCTGGAAAATTTCATGATCCTGCGCCAGATCCTGATGCGTATCTATGAGATCACAAAGGAAATCAACGAGATCTATAAAGTATTTTCACAGGATATCAAACTGGCGAAAAGTTTATCTACAGGGTTAGACCTTAAGAAATTTATGCCTAATGAGCCTAAATTGAATGCCAAGGTTCTGAGAAATAATATATCACTATCATCTTCCCATTTCCGCCATGCCATAAGAATTACAACAGCTTTATTGCTGGGATATGTTTTTTCTATGTTCGATTTTCTTGGACTGGGGCACACGTATTGGATATTAATTACCATTACAGCAATTTTAAAACCAGCTTATTCCATTACTAAACAGAGAAACCTTCTCCGTCTCTATGGAACGATTGCCGGGGCAAGTATTGCGTATGCGATTCTGCATTTTATACATATTAACGGGGTTTTATTTGCGATTCTCCTTATCAGTATGATTATGTGCTTCAGCTTTTTGAAAGGGCGGTATTTCTGGGCAGTTTTATTCATGACAATTTATATTTTTCTGAGTTTTAATTTTTTAAACCCCGGGAAAGTCAATATTATTTTTAAAGACAGAATCCTGGATACTGCCATTGCCGGAATCATAGCTTTTGTGGTGTCTTATATTGTACTTCCGGTGTGGGAACATACACAAAACCTGGATCTGATGAAAAAATCTGCCGCTGACAACCTTATCTATTTCCAGAGTGTAATTTCTAAATTCTTAGAAGGAAATTTCGATCTTGAAGATTATAAGGTAAAACGAAAAAATGCCATTATTTCTTTGGCTAATCTTTCCGATAATTTCCAGAGAATGATTTCCGATCCTAAAAACCAGCAGAAAAAACTGGAAGTAGTACACCAATTTGTGGCTACATCACATCTGATTACGGCCTATACCGCTTCCCTGTCTCAATACTCCAAAAGTAATGAGCAATATCCTGAAATAGATGCTGAAAGCTGGAGCAGAAAGATTGAGGCCGAAATGCAGCAAACCTCTACCCTTCTCAACGGAAACGATGTTAACGAAACACTGAAACGGGAAAGCCGTCTTGAGCCGGAAGATTCTTCCATTGAAGATATGCTTCTGAAAAGAAAAACCGAGATTGAGGAAAATGAAATTGTAGACAGAAGAGACCCTGATAAAATATCACATTTAACAGAGCTTAAAAATATCCATGATATCCTTGAGCTGATCTATGATGTAGCAAAAGAACAGAGAAAAGTGATCGAAAAATATAAAAACGAAACAGAATCTACCGCTACTCCTCCACAATCGTAAAACAGTAATCGTCAAAAAATTCTACTCTGGCTTTGAACTCATCTGAAAACTGATCATCATATACACGGCAGCTTATTTTATGAAGATGCTTCAGCCCAAATGGCTTTACTTCATAGTTTTTCTTTAAAGACCAGTATTTTGAGTGGTGGATTTTGTACATACTTTCCTTCACACTCCATATAATAGTGTAAAAAGTATCCGCCTTATCTTCAGGAATAAATCCACGCTCATTTTCATAGGTAAATTTATCAATCACCCTTAAAATCTTAGGGTTGAATTTTTCAATATCAATTCCTATTTTATTTTGGGAAATAGCAATCGCCGCAAAAGGAAAAGAGTGGGTAATAGAAATTTCCGCATCGTAGGGAGAAAGAAAGGGTTCCCTTTCTTTATATAAAATTTTAGAATCCGGTTTTAATCCTTTCAGGAGCTTGCGAACCATCAAGACTTCCAGTAGTTTTTTAGGATGATAATCTTTTACCTTTTCGGCATTTTCCGGCTCCAGAAGTTCATTGATATCAAGTTCTTCACTTTCATCGTACTTCCAAACCAAAATTGTGGCATTGTCATCTGAAAAATCTCTGTAGAGGGGCATTCTTTTTTATATGAGACAAAAATACTAAAAAAAGCTTGAAGCTGGGAGCTGGAGGATGGAAGTTACTATTCGTGGTAAAAATAATTTCCAGACCAGATAAAAGAAATTGTTGGTAAAAAAGGCTAAGGAAAGGAAGATGGGAGCGGGAAGATGGAAGTTACTATTCGCGCTAAAAATAATTTTCAGACTTTATAAAAGTAATTCGTTGATGAAAAAACAAACTCTTTGTTTCCCTAATCTTTACAAACCTCCAGCTTCATGCTTCCAGCTTACTTATTTAGCCTGATGGTTCACATCATTTCTGTGCTCTACTATTTCCAGATTAGCATCTACAAAATAAGCACTTCCGAAACCGTTTACATAAGATCCTTTTACAGGCTGCAATGCAATTAAAATGAAATCTCCCATTTCGGAAATTACCTCTACTACTTTACCGTGAGTTTTTCTAAGTTTCGCAACTACAGTATTCCCTATTTCAGAATCTTTTTCAATCTGAGAAGTGGCTGCTTCAATGGTCAGGCGTTCGCGGGCATAGATTTGTTTAGTCGCCGATTCATCTTTAATAAACATAATAGATGTTTTTCTTCCGTCTGCAAGATTTTTAGTATGTTTTGCCATGAAAGATACCAGAATATAGAATGTATGATCTAGCTGTACAAAAGGTGCATAGCTTGAATTAGGATTTCCTCCGGCATCAACAGTAGCAAGAATTACACTTTTTGAAGCATTAATCAGTTCCTGTACTTTGGGAGCAACAGGTTTGATTTTCTTTTCTGTATGGGTCTGATTCATAATATATTTGTTTATCAGCTAAAATTAATTATTTATATTAAGACTAAATAACATTAAATCATGTTTAATCTCATAAAAATGAACCTGGTTTGTCGTTTTTATATCTTAATTATTAATCGTAATTTTGCCTTTCGTTATCAATTGAATTTAAAACTATTCATTACATATGAGTACTACAACACAATACATTCCTTATAAAGTTAAGGATATTTCCCTTGCAGAATGGGGTAGAAAAGAAATTACCCTTGCAGAAGCAGAAATGCCAGGTCTGATGGCTATCCGTGAAGAATACGGACCATCTCAGCCGCTGAAAGGAGCAAGAATCGCCGGATGTCTTCACATGACGATCCAAACGGCTGTGCTTATCGAGACTCTTGTAGCTTTAGGAGCTGAAGTTACATGGTCATCTTGTAATATTTTCTCTACACAGGATCATGCTGCTGCTGCTATTGCTGCTGCAGGAATTCCGGTGTATGCGTGGAAAGGATTAAATGAAGAGGAATTTGACTGGTGTATTGAGCAGACTTTATTCTTCGGTGAAGACAGAAAGCCATTAAACATGATCTTGGATGATGGTGGAGATTTAACAAACATGGTTTTTGATAAATATCCTGAATTCACAAAAGATATTAAAGGTCTTTCTGAAGAAACCACTACAGGAGTCCACAGACTATATGAAAGAATGAAGAACGGAACTTTGGTAATGCCTGCTATCAACGTAAATGATTCAGTTACTAAATCTAAATTCGACAACAAATACGGATGTAAAGAATCTGCTGTAGATGCAGTAAGAAGAGCTACAGACGTAATGCTTGCTGGAAAAAGAGTGGTAGTTTGCGGTTATGGAGACGTAGGTAAAGGTACTGCTGCTTCATTCAGAGGAGCTGGTTCTATCGTTACTGTTACAGAAATTGACCCAATCTGTGCACTTCAGGCTGCTATGGACGGATATGAAGTAAAAAGACTGGATACTGTAGTAGACAATGCTGATATCATCATCACTACAACAGGAAACTTCAATATCGTAAGAGGAGAGCACTTCCTTAAAATGAAAGATAAAGCGATCGTTTGTAATATCGGTCATTTCGATAATGAAATCGATATGGCATGGTTAAACAAAAACTATGGTCATACTAAATCAGAAGTGAAGCCTCAGGTTGATATCTATACTATCGAAGGAAAAGAAGTGATCATCCTTGCAGAAGGTAGATTGGTAAACTTAGGATGTGCTACAGGTCACCCAAGTTTCGTAATGTCTAACTCTTTCTCTAACCAGACATTGGCTCAGATCGAATTATGGAACAACTCTGCTGCTTACAAAAACGAGGTATATATGCTTCCTAAGCACCTTGACGAAAAAGTAGCTGCTTTACACCTTAAGAAATTAAGCGTAGAGCTTGAAACTCTTTCTCCTGAGCAGGCTGAGTACATCGGAGTAGACGTAAAAGGGCCATTCAAGCCTGAATACTACAGATACTAAGATCTTAATAAAACATGATATGATCCCACTATTGGTAAGATAGTGGGATTTTTTTATGCAGCATATGAAGCATTTCTTATTTTTGCCCACTAAAAAATAACATGAAAAAAATATTATTTCTAGGATTAATGGGATGTGTTGCATTCTTTAACAGCTGCAACAGCAGTAATGACGATGCGGTAAATGAACCTACTGAGAAAAAATTATTATTAAGTAAAATCACTATAGTTTACTATGACAACCCATCTCAGCCACAGACCAGTATAGAAAACCTGGAATACAATAGCCAGGGAGAACTCATAAAAACGATATCCGCATCAGGAAGTTCTACAGTTGAATACAGTAACGGAAAACCCGTCAAGATCAATTACTACACTAACAATCAGACGCTGGAATATTATTCAGTTTTTAATTATAATGGAGATCAGCTGGCAAACGTTAAAGCAATTTATCCCAATCCAGCCAATAACAGAACCGTTACCTACACCTATAATGCAAACGGACAGGTTGCTTCTTCTTCCCTTTGTCAGTCACCGGATTGCTCCAATCCAATGATTGATACTTATACCTATGATGGAACCAATATTTCATCAGAAACTTCAGAAACCGGAGGTTCCTTCGGTACTAGAATCGACTTCTCTTATGATGATAAACTAAACCCATATACGAATCTCAACAAATATCTTAGAATTACGATGAGAGGCGCTTATGTTATAAGCAAAAATAATTATTTGATAGAAAAAATAAGTTACAAAAGTAATGGCGTTTGGATACAAAATCAAACCAGAACTTCCACCATACAATACAACAGCGCAGGCCTACCTATTCAGGTCATTTCAAAAGAAGCCAACGGAAACCTTTCAGCTCAATATAATTACGAATATATCACTCAATAATACAAAGCTCTCCAGAAATTGGGGAGTTTTTTATGAGCTGATCCCACTATCCGCTCATACTCCTCACGCAAGCACTGTCATTCAATAGGAACGGGCTTTAGCCCGTTTACAGTAAATAAAAATAAGATCCATTGGCTTTAGCCCAAACATAAATATACGTCATACAGTTATTCCGGATTCTTCCCTATATTTTCTCTCTATTAGAGCTGTATTTATAAAAAATGAATATCTTAGCCCTCTTAAATAAAACATTAAACTATGAAAAAACAAAGAGTATCGAATGCATTCGTTGCTGCGTCGTGGGTAGCTTTGGGAGCAGGAATGATTGGCTTTATTGTTGGTCTTGCAAGAGCAGAAATGCTGCTGAATGAGAAGGGATATTATTTCACCATCCTTCTTTATGGTTTATTTGCCGTGGTTTCGTTGCAGAAAGCAGTACGTGATAGATTAGAAAACATTCAGGTGACAGACATTTACTATGGAATCTGCTGGTTTGCCACGTTATCATCTATCGTACTACTGGCAATAGGGCTTTGGAATGCAACTATTCTTCCAAGTGAAAAAGGTTTTTATGCCTTTGCCTTTTTACTCGCTCTCTTCGGAGCCATTGCAGTCCAGAAAAACACCCGTGATAACATGCTTCAGGAATAAAAAGAGGCTGTCCGAAAAAGTTTGGACAGCCTCAGTTTTTGCTGATTTTATTCGTACCCCTATACAGGAGGCATATTCAAATATTCTATTCTCAAAAGATGTATCTGACTTTTAGGACAGGACATTTAAAAATAAACTATTTATCAAAATGATTGGGATGCTGAGCTTTAATATCATCCACAGTTCCAAGTACTTTATCTTTTAAAGAATCCTGATATTTCTGAAGTTTTGCGGCTACTTCTTCATTGCCGCTTCCTAAGATTTTCGCTGCTAAAATTCCTGCATTCAGTGCACCGTTCAAGGCTACGGTAGCTACCGGAATACCTCCAGGCATCTGAAGAATAGACAATACAGAATCCCATCCGTCTATAGAATTACTGGACAAGATCGGAACTCCGATTACCGGAAGCGTAGTACAGCTCGCTACCATACCCGGAAGGTGTGCCGCTCCTCCTGCTCCTGCTACAATTACCTTTAAACCTCTTTCCTGAGCAGTCTTTGCATAATCGAACATTCTTTCAGGTGTTCTATGCGCCGAAACTACAGTTAATTCGTAAGGGATATCAAGGCTCTTAAGAAAATTTGCAGCCTGTTCCATGATCGGCAGATCACTCTGACTGCCCATAATAATTCCTACCATCTTCAATTTTATTAGATGTTCAAAGATAAAAAATAAAGATGGAAGTTGGAAGAAGGAGGCCGGAAGTTCTTTAAACTCCATGTACTATCTCTATTTTTTCTATCTGTATCAGTAAAAAACAAAGCAACTGTACCCATCATAATCATTTTAAAACGGCTAATTTTGTTGATTACACTACTTAATATACATTGAAAGATTATAAACTTATTTTTGCTGTTCTTACCGTTGCTATCGTTTGGGGAACTACTTTTTTAGCTATCCGTGTTGCTGTGGAAACAATTCCTGCATGGTTTGTAGCGGGAATCCGGCAGTTTCTGGCTTCTGTTATCATGCTTATTGTTCTTATTTCGAGAAAGCAATTCAAGTGGATTGGCTGGAAAAGTTTAGGATATCAGATTATTTTTGCATCCCTGATGCTGGTGGTAGCGAATGGGATGACTACCGTGGCTGAAGAAACTGTTTCGAGCAGTCTTGCCTCGCTGATCAGTGCATGCTCTCCTATTCTTGTGTTTCTGGGAAGTGTAGCTGTAGGATTGCAGAAATTCAGTGTACGCGCACTTAGTGGCGTTCTGCTTTGTTTCAGCGGCATTCTTTTTATTTTTTGGGACGGACTTAAAGATCTTGCCAATCCTGATTACAGAATGGGAATGATCTTCCTTTTCTGTGCCATAGCAGGCTGGGCCTCGGGAACTATTTTCACTAAGAAATTAAACATCCAAAGCAGAAATATTACATTGAATCTGTTCTATCAGTTCCTCTTTGCAGGAGTAGTTCAGGTTATTTTTGCTTTTCTGTTTTCTGAAAATTACAACTTCGGAAACTGGACAATCAAAAGTATTTCAGCGATGTTATACCTTGCTGTTTTTGGTTCTGTTGCTGCTTTTTTCGCTTTTCATTATGCACTGACGAAAATTTCTCCGGTTCAGGTTTCTATCCTTGCTTACATCAACACTATTATTGCCATATTTCTAGGCTGGCTGATTATGGATGAACAAGTAACGTTTAAATTTATTCTTGCAGCTGTCATGATTATCTGTGGAGTTTTCATTATTAATTACAAACCGGAGATGTTCAAAAGACAAAGAATTGAATCTTAAAACAGAAAATAATATCAAATTATCTTACCCTATCTATTCAACTGTTTTCTAACTTATTAAATATAATTAAAATCAGATCTGTTCCTGCTGGGTTTTGTATTTCCTTCATTTTCCTTATATTGTATACTCCAACCGATACAATATGCTGAAAAACACATTTTTTTTATTGCTGGCTGCCTCTTTTCTATTGGTAAGCTGTAATTACAAAGAGAAGGAAAAGAACCTGACAGACAGGGAAAAACAATTATTAGAAAAAGAAAAAGTATTCGCAAAAAAAGAATCCGAATATCAGTCTCTTCTAAAAATGAGAGACAGTATTTTTTCCAAAAAAGATTCTGTAGTAATTGCTGCTGTATGGCCTACGGAAATTTCCGGCCCATGGAACGGTAAGGTAATCTGTACAGAATCCAACTGCAGCGAATATGCTGTGGGCGACCAGCGTACTGATATCTGGGAATTCGACAATGATTCTACCCAGCCCATCACCAAAATCATCAATAACAATAATCTGGTAAGGCTGTATACGGGCAAGTTTGAAAACAATGAGATCAGACTGTCTTTCAAAACCGATTCTACAGCCAAAAAGAATGTAGAAATGAGCGTTCTTCTTAATGATATTTCAGACAACAAGATCAAAGGAACCAGAACTATTACTTCTGATGGCTGTACCGCCAAGTTCTCTGTTGAATTAGTACGTTCCACAAAATAAACACATATGATTTTACTGAGTATACACAACCTGAGTCTTCCTATAGAAGACCCGGTACTGAAATTCCTGTTGGTACTGGTCATCATCCTTGCAGCACCATTGCTGCTTAATAAAATCAAAGTTCCTCACCTTTTGGGACTTATCATTGCCGGGGCCATCATTGGTCCGAACGGATTCAATGTTTTGTCCAGAGACAGCAGTATTGTGGTAACAGGAACTACCGGGCTTCTTTACATTATGTTTCTGGCTGGGCTTGAGATTGATATGGGCGATTTTAAAAAGAACAAATGGAAAAGTCTCACTTTTGGTATCTATACCTTTACAGCCCCTTTTGTATTGGGATATCTGGGAGGATATTATCTTTTACATTTCTCCATGCTGACCTCCATTCTGTTTGCCAGTCTTTTTTCTTCTCACACGCTTATTGCTTATCCATTGGTGAGTAAGTTGGGAATTGCGAAAAACAAGGCCGTTAATATCACCGTTGGAGGTACAATGATCACCGATATTCTTGCCTTATTGGTACTTGCTGTGATTGTAGGAATGTCCCAGGGTGAGGTAGGAACAGAGTTTTGGGTTAAATTATCGGTCTCTTTTGTGGTCTTTGCCCTGATTGTACTTATTGTATTCCCTATTATTGGCCGTTGGTTTTTCAAAAGAGTGGATGATAAAATCTCACAGTATATTTTTGTACTGGTGATGATTTATCTGGCGGCTATGCTTGCTGAACTGGCTGGTGTAGAAGCCATCATCGGGGCATTCTTTGCCGGATTGGCTCTGAACAGACTTATTCCTCACACTTCTTCATTGATGAACAGGGTTGAGTTTGTAGGAAATGCCATATTCATCCCGTTCTTTTTGATCAGTGTAGGAATGCTGATTGATTTCAAGGTGTTCTTCAAAAGCTGGGAAACCCTCGAAGTAGCAGGAATTATGCTGGCAGCCTCTATCGGAGGGAAATATCTTTCTGCAGTTGCCACTCAAAAAACATTCAGGCTGACCAAAGAGGAAGGAAAACTGATCTTCGGATTAAGCTCCGCTTCTGCAGCGGCAACACTGGCTTCTGTAATGGTAGGTTACAACATCATCCTTTCTGAAACCGAAACCGGAGAACCCGTAAGATTGCTGAATGAGCATGTCTTGAACGGAAGTATTTTGCTGATCCTAATCTCTTGTACAATTTCTTCTTTCATTTCTATGGACAGTGCCCAGAAAATTGCGGAAAGTGACAATGAAGATACCGTTTCCGGAAATACCCATGAAGAAGAAAATATTCTCTTAGCCATCAACCACGAAGCAACGGTTGAGAGAATGGTGAATCTGGGAATTCTGATCAAAGCACATTCCAATACAGAAGATCTTTTTGCGTTGAATGTCATCAACGAAGACAAAAATGAATCTTCGGTTAAGAATGCGGAGAAACTTCTTCACCAGGCAGCAGATACAGCGGCGGCGGCAGATGTAAAATTACAGTCTTTAAAAAGATATGACAATGATGTCATCAACGGAGTGAATAATGTGATTAAAGAACAGAAAATCACCGATCTCATTATTGGACTGGAAGATGAAAAAGGGTTCTCCCCTTCTTTTGTATACAATCTTTACAACGGTTATCTGCAGAATGATGATGTGAATGTACTGGTTTACCATGCTGCACAACCGCTTTCCACCATTAAAAAATATGCAGTGATGATTCCCGAAAATGCTCATCAGGAAGCAGGTTTCTTCCATGCATTGCTGAGGGTGTGGAATATTGCCAGAAATTCCGGGGCCAAAGTTGTCTTTTATGCTCCTGAAAACATCATTGATATTCTTCAGAAAATCATTAAAAAAGCCAATATAGAAGCAGAATTCATTATCATGAGCACATGGCAGGATGGTGAAAGAACTGCTGCCCAGCTGAAAGATGATGAAGCCTTGATTATTCTGATGGCAAAACGCGGCATGAAATCCTATATTCCAAGAATGAGACTGATCCCTGAACTGTTGAACAGGAACCTGAAAGACAATAATTACCTTCTTATTTTTCCTTTCTCAGAATACGACAAAAACAGTCCGGAAATACGTTCTGTAGGAAATCACGGAGATTTTATGGAGATTGGAAATGTGATTCAGAAGATTTTTAAATAAAGCTGGAAGCAGGAAGAGGGATGATGAAAGTTATCGATGGACGAATAATCATTTTTTTTCATCAATAATCAATAGCGTCGGGCTTTAGCCCGATGTGAACCATAGAAATAAAATTGGTTTTAACCGAAACCTGGAATTAAGTTTTGGCTAAAGCCATTTGAATTGATAATCATTTGTAAACGGGCTAAAGCCCTTTACTCTTAAATAATCTCATAACAAAAAAGGGAGCTGTTATCTTTCAAACAGCTCCCTTTTATATGTTTTAATTGGGTTATTCAGAAATTACTCTCACCATTCCTTTCACCTGTACAAGCTTTTCCATAAGCTCTTCCCTGGAATCTGCAAGAACGTTGATGTGTCCCATTTTTCTTCCCGGTTTGGTTTCTGTTTTACCGTATAAATGAATGTATGTTTCAGGAAGTTTAAGAACATCTTCCATTCCTTCATACACTACTTTTCCAGCGTATCCTTCTGCTCCAACCAGATTCAGCATTCCACTGTAAGTGATGGCGTCTGTATCAGCTAAAGGTAAGTTTTTCACCACACGGTACATCTGCTCAAATTGCGAATTAGTATTTCCTTCCTGGCTCTGATGTCCTGAATTGTGAAGCCTTGGAGCAGTTTCATTCACCCACACTTTTCCTTCTTTATCAAGGAATAATTCGATAGCAAACAATCCCGGTGAGTTCACAGCCGCCAGAAATTTCTCTGTAATAGAATCAATCTGGTTCTGAACATCTTCTGTAAGAAGAACCGGACATACATTGAAGTCTAAAAGATTCAGTTTTGGATCAGCTACCATTTCCGTTACCGGGAAAATATTGGTTTCTCCTTTTTCATTTCTTGCAACAATCACAGAAAGCTCTTTTTCAATGTCTACAAGACTTTCAATAACAGAAGCTTCAGTCCATATATGCTGATAATCTTCTTCCGTTTTAATTACCTGTACTCCTTTTCCATCATATCCTCCTGTATTCATCTTCTGAACAAATGGCAGTGGCATGATAATCTTCTCATCACTGTTCCACACCACCTGAAATTCCGGACTTGGAATATCATGAGCTTTATAAAATTCTTTCTGAAGGATCTTTTGCTGGATTGTTTTGATAATATTGGCATTGGGAACTACTTTTATTCCCTGCTTTTCAAGTTCTGCCAATGCATCAGCATTTACGTGTTCTATTTCAATGGTTACAACATCTTTATTTTTTCCGAAGTTCAGAACCGTTTCATAATCATTGAAATTTCCATGTGTAAAATATGAGATATTATGACATGGAGCATCAGATGCCGGATCCAGCGTATAAAACTCATCATCATACTTCAATGCACTTTGTATTAACATTCTTCCCAGCTGTCCGCCTCCCAGAATTCCTATTTTCATTTTTTATTTTTATTAGATTTACGCTTATTGAATTTTATCGATTTTTAAATAGCCAAGCCCCATCGGGTTCTCCTGATTTTCTTCATCAGACTTTTGAAGAACGATAGAATACTTTTCTTTCATAGAGGCAGGAAGGATATCACTTACATTGAATATATCATCAATATCCACTCCATGTTTATCATCAATATGACTTACAGCGCCTTCAAATCCCATTGTCTGATAAAATTCGGTTGCTTTTGCTCTTTTTACAATTTCTCCCATAGACTGCCCTACCATTAAGTGCTGCTCATGAAATTCTTCAAAAAAACCAGGTTTGTACCCGCCTAAATTCAGAAAAAACAACTGATTTTCCGAAGATTTCTCTCCTTTTTCTACAATCTCCACTTTGTACCCATCTGCAAATCTCACTTCCTGATAGCAGTCCAGATGAATTTTTCCTTCAGCTTCCTTCCAAAATTCTTTCATATCAGGAACCAGATCTTTAAGATTTTCCGCTATTCCGAAGAAAACATCGTGCTGTTCTATATTTCTTCCTTCAGGCGTTGCCCCGAGGATGATATAAAATAATTTCAACTCATTTTTCATGCATGCAAAAATACGTTAAATTTATCTTTTTCAAATGTTTGGCAGACTACCACAATAATTTTATATTTGTAATATTATTTGTAGTATGTCAGAAATCATCATACTCTTCCTTGGCGCAATTTCTGCGGGTCTTTTAGGTTCGCTTACAGGTTTAGGAGGAGGAGTTATTATCATTCCTTTATTAACGCTAGGTTTTGGTGTTCCAATGCATTATGCTATCGGTGCTTCGCTTATCTCTGTGATCGGAACTTCTTCCGGTGCGGCAGTAGCTTTCGTAAAAGAAGGCTTTACCAATATGAGAATCGGAATGTTTCTCGAAATAGCCACCACAGCAGGAGCTATTATTGGTGCCCTGGTTTCCGGAATGCTTAACCCCAATACCATCGGAATTATTTTTGCAAGTATTCTTCTTCTAACAGTTATTTTAAATCTTAAAGGAAAACCTGATCACCAGGAACCTTTAGTAAAAGGAAGTTTGGAAGAAAAACTGAAATTATACGGAACATTCCCTGATAAAGGAGTATTGAAAAGCTATTCTGCAAGAAATACTGTTCCCGGATTTTTGATGATGATGTTTGCGGGAGCAATGTCCGGACTTCTAGGAATTGGTTCCGGTGCATTGAAAGTTTTGGCAATGGACAATATGATGAAGCTTCCTTTCAAAGTATCTACAACTACCAGTAATTTCATGATCGGAGTAACGGCTGTGGCCAGTGCACTGATCTACTTCCAGAGAGGTGAAATCATTCCGGTAATTGTAGCTCCCGTATTGATAGGAGTTGTTATCGGAAGTTTTATAGGTTCAAAAACGCTGATGGTATCGAAGACTAAAAAATTAAAAGTATTTTTTGCCATTGTTATTACCATTCTTTCTATTTACATGATGTATAACGGTATCAACAAAAGCTTCAGATAATGAAAAAGAATTTTACAGATGTAGATCTGAACCGTTCGGTAGGAAATCTTCTGAGACTGGGTGTTATTCTGTCTGTGGCTACATCGCTGATTGGTTTTGTCAAGTTATTTTTTGAGGGTTTTAAAATGCCTGAAAAATATACCAGTCTTGTGGTAGGAACTTCTTCTGAAAAGGTTTGGGGGCATTTCTGGGACTCTTTATGTAAAGGAGAAGGTACGGCTATTATTCAGCTGGGTATTCTTTTACTGATTTTCACTCCTCTGATGAGAATTGTTTTCGCTTTAATAGGTTATTTAAAAGAAAAAGACTACGTATATGTAGTCATTTCTTCTATTGTTTTAGCCATTATGGCGGTGAGTTTCTTTGCAGGATACGCCCACTAATTTTTCACATTTCATAAAACTCTAACGGCAGCTGGTCGGGATCCCGGGTAAAGAAAAATTCTTTTCCGGTGAATTCATCGATTCGGATTTCTTCACAGTTTAACCCTTTTTCCATGAGTTCATTTCGCTTTTCCGAAACATTTTCTACAGAAAAAGCGAGATGCCTTAAGCCACATGCTTCGGGACGTGACGGACGCTGTGGGGGATTAGGAAAGGAAAACAGCTCAATCACATAATGATCTCCTATGGCCAGATCAAGTTTATAAGACTGTCTTTCCTCTCTGTATACTTCACGGATGATATTCAGATCTAAAATTTCCGTATAAAATGCCTTCGAAACGTCATAATCTGAACAGATGATGGCGATATGATGAATCTTCATTTTTTCTGATTTTAAACTAATTTTTAATTTTATTACTGTATTTCTTTACAGTTATCTTTTCTTCTTGTATCAATAATATACTGAATTTTCCATTCGGTATTCTGTTTTACGAGCTGAAAACTATTAGCCCCGCAATGGGATAATTTTCCCTTTACATAAAAAGAATAAGGAGTAAATACACTGGCCAGATTTCCATCCGTATGAATGGCTTCTATAATAATTCTTTCATCCAGATCTCCTTTTGTAAATTTTGAAACCGAAACAACAAAATCCTGTATGCTGTCACTTTTTACAGTACCCTCTTTTGTAATGGTCTGCAGCACTGCATTCTCTGCAAAAGCGGATTTTACCAACTCAGAGTCTGCATTTTTCATACCAAGGAACAGGTTTCGGATAGGTTTTTCAATATCTTTATTCTGCTGGCCGAAACACGAAATACTGATCAGAAAAAGAAATAAAATTATTTTATTCATAGTATGGATTTAGATAATTAAAAATAGATAAAATAAAATTTAAATTGATTAACAAATTTTAAAATTCATTTTCCTTAAATTGTAACCCAATTATTTCAGAGATTTTATATGTGGATTATTTACCTGACACTGGCCATAGTTCTTCTGGTCATGACTATATTACCAAAAATACAGCATTCTCACTGGATATTCAGAGTTCCTGAATTTGCTAAAATACAGGTCACCTACCTTATATGCTTTACTTTTCTATTAGGTTTCTTCATAGATTCTACAGAATATTTCTGGTATTATCAGGGTCTTCTGCTGGTTATGTTCATTTATCATGGTCAAACATTGATCAGATATACCCATTTCTATCCTGTAAAAAAACACAGACAGCGTCACAGGTCTTCTGATAAACTGCATTTTATTTCCGCCAATGTGTATCAGTTCAATAAAGAGTATGAGAAATTCATCGGACTTGTCAAAAAACATAATCCTGATTTTTTCATGACCATGGAAAGCAATGGCGATTGGGAAAAAGCAATGAGACCTTTAGAAAAAGAATACGGTTTCCAACATAAAGTGACTCTCGAAAACACCTATGGGATGCATTTTTATTCAAAAGTTGAGATTAAGGAAGCGAAAACCCATTATTTTGTAGCTGATGATATTCCGAGCATCGAGATCCACATGAAAACAGCTGATGGCTTTTCTTTTGTTTTCTTTGGGGTTCATCCTCCGCCGCCAAGTCCTACTGAGGAAGAAACATCAAAGGAAAGAGATGGCGATCTTTTAAGTACTGCCAAGCGTGTAAAAGAAATCCAAAAACCGGTTATTGTGGTAGGAGACTTCAATAATGTTGCATGGTCACGATCATCTGTTCTTTTCAGAAAAACCAGTCACCTCATAGATCCCAGAATCGGGCACTCTTTTGTTTCTACGTTTCATGCAAAATACCGTCTTTTAAGGTTTCCTATCGATCTGATGTTTCACAGTGAAGATATTTTTATTCAACAGCTGAAGACATTGGAGAATTTTGGATCAGACCACCTTCCGGTCTACTGCGAGTTTTTCATAGATCATCACAACGATGAGCAGGAAGAATTGATAGAAACAGCAACATCTGAGGAGAAAGCTGAGGCTGAAATCATGATAGAGGAAGGAAAGAAAGAAGATGGCGAACGAGAAACGGTTGTTACTGAGGATTAAAAAAGTGGGCTAAAAAGCCCACTCCCATTGAATATTTATTCTTATTTAGAATCTCATCACATCCTTTACTACTCCATTTTTTTGAGTATGCTGTAATAATTCAGCTTCAATAAAAGCTTTCATCTGTTCCTCAGAACCATTGCATGGAAACAGAAGGTGAACATTCGCTCCTGCATCCAGCGTAAAGAATAAAGGAAGACCGGTTTCTCTTCTGAAATCCCATATTTTATTGATAACTTCCAAAGTTCCTGTTTTCATCAGGATAAAAGCAGGATCACTCATCATCATCATCGCATGCAGTGTAAGTGCTTCATGTTCTACCAGCTTGATGAAACGTTCCATATCTCCGTTTTTCAGGATTTCTTTCATGGGAACAAAGTTTTCCCTTGCTTCCCGGAATCTTCTTTCTGCATAAGGATTGGTATTCATCAAACCATGTCCTACCGTTGAAGAAACACTTTTCTGTCCTTCATGAATCAGCAAAACCCAGTCATTAAAGTTTTTGAAGACTTCATGAATTTCTGCATCAGGATATTGTACTCCGAACAAATCTGAGCTTTCGGCTACCTCATCCGTTTTTCCCCACACCACAAGTCCGTTATATAAGCTTCTGCATGCACTTCCACTTCCTAATCTTGCTAAGAATGAAGCTTTTCTCAATGACTCTTCTTCAGATGTTTTTTCAGTAAAGGAAGCATCTAAAGCCATCAGACATTTTGCAATGGCTCCAAATCCTGAAGCTGAACTTGCAATCCCGGAACTATGCGGGAATGTATTCTCTGTTCTGATGATATATTTTCCTTTTAAAATCCACGGAAGATACTGCTCTATATTTCTGAAATATTTTTCAATTTTTTCGGCAAATTTCACTTCTTCATTTCCAGCCAGGAAAGTCCGTACTGAAAAAGGCTCGTTCGCTGTAAATTCCATTGAAGTATTGGTCTTGCAATGGTTTAAGGTATAACTGATGCTTGGATTAGCAGGAATCTGACCAGCATATTTTCCCCAGTATTTGATCAGGGCAATATTGGACGGACAGCTTTCTGAAACCGTTTGGGTATGAATGGTGAAATTTTCTTTTCCTATAAAATCTTGTGTCGTCATAGTTTAATTTAAGTGTACTGTTTAGTACATTTTCTCTATAATATCTGCGTATTTTTTAATCACTACATTTCTTTTGACTTTCAAGGTAGGAGTAATTTCTCCGGTATTGATATCAAATTCGGCAGGCATTAAGGTGAATTTCTTCACTTTTTCATAGTCTGCCAGATGGTTTTGTAATTCTTTAATTTTCTCTTTATAAAGATTGATTATCTTTTCATTTTTTACCGCCTCTTCCCAATTGGTAAAAGGAATATTATTCTTTTTGATATACTCCTGTAAAAACTCAAAATTGGGAACAATCAATGCTGAAACAAACTGTCTTCCTTCTGCAACCAGCATAATCTGCTGGATAAAATTATTGTTGGTCAGAAGATTTTCAATCTGTTGGGGAGCAATGTATTTTCCGTTGGAAGTTTTCATCAGATCTTTGATTCTGTCTGTAATGATCAGGTTTCCTTTATCATCAAATTTTCCTGCATCACCGGTTTTGAACCATCCGTCATCTGTGAATACTTTCTCGGTTTCTTCAGGCTTGTTGTAATAGCCTTTCATGATTCCGTTGCCTCTGGCCTGGATTTCATCATTTTCTCCAATACGCATTTCTACTCCAGGAAGTGGTTTTCCACTCGTACCATGTTCAAAGTGAGTGAGAGGGAAAAGCGTCAATGTTGCCGTAGTTTCCGTTAACCCATATCCTACTGTTACATGAATTCCCACTGATTCAAAGAAACGGGTAACTTCCGGCGACAAAGAAGCGCCGCCACAAGGCAGGAACCAAAGTCTTCCACCCATTTTATTTTTAATTTTACTGAAAACCAGCATATCAGCTACAGATTCTTTGAATTTTAATCCAAAAGGTACCGGTCTTTCATTTCTTCTTAATTCTGCGGTTTCCCATCCGGTTTTAATCGCCCAGTCGAAAATCTTTTTCTTCAATGATGAACCTTCTTCCGCTTTTTCAAGAACTCCGGCATATACTTTCTGGAAAAACCTCGGTACGGCACACATGGCAGTAGGTTTTACTTCTTCCAGTGCTTTGGCTACATTTTTAGGATCTTCAAGGAAATAAACACGTGCACCACCGTATAAACAAAGTAAACTCCAGCTTCTTTCAAAAACGTGGCTTAAAGGTAAGAATGCCAGTGAAAGTTCTTCTTCAAAGTTTTTAAACTTAAAAAACTCAAAGTGTGAGTCGAATGCCCTGATGAAATTTCCATGGGTAAGCATTACTCCTTTTGGGATTCCGGTAGTTCCGGAAGTATAGATCAATGTGGCTGTATCATCATTTTCTTTTTTACAGATCTCAAGTTCTGATGAAGCTTTTGCGATAAAATCTTCAAGATAAAAACTGTTGAATTCTTTCTTGATCCACACTGCTTTTTTGGAAACAATAATGGTTTCCAGATTGTTTTCTTCTTTATGTAAAAACTCAAGACAGGCATCATACTGCATTTGATTTCCTACTAAAACAGCCTTCGCTCCGGAATCGTTGATGATATGTTCTGCCTGCTCAGCATTATTGGTAGAATAAACAGGTACCGTGACAGCACCAATCGCCAAAGAAGCCAGATCCATAATCATCCATTCCGATGAATTGTCTGAATAAATAGCGACTCTGTCATTCTCCTGAACTCCGGATTCTTTTAAAGCATTGGCCGTTTTAAAAATAATCTCACTGAATTTTTTCCAGCTCAGCTCTTTCCATGCTGCATCTTTCTTTTTAAATCCGATAGCTGCTTTTATAGGATGTTTTTCTACATTTTTAAGGATAATTGCCTCTGCAAGGTTCATTTCTTCAGCTTTTTGTCGTTAATATAATTATTCAGGTGAAAGTCTATGCTTTCTTTTACAGGGATAAACTGATAGTTTAGTTTTTCTCTGACTTTGTGATTGGAAATGGTGTTGAATGAAGAAATGGCCTCGATATTTGATCGGGTAACCATTTTCAGTTTTGGAATGAGCCATCCGAAAAGGATATTGGCAACTCTTCCGATATTGAGTACAGATTGTGAAAGAATTCTGGCATCTTTAAGCCCCAATCGTGTTCTTACCTGTTTGGCAAGGTCTGCATACCTCTTGTTTTCAGCGACAATAATAAAACGTTCCCCGAAAAGATTATTTTCCATTAATCCAATAGCGGTATTGGCTACATCTCTTACATCAACGTAGGCAGAACCTCCTGAAAAGGTAAAACTATTATCTTCAAAGGTTGAGAAAAGCTCACCGCTGCTTTGACTCCAGTTTCCGCTTCCTACGATCATTCCGGGATTGATAATGATCACATTCAGACCTTCTGCTGAAGCTCTCCAGGCTTCCATTTCTGATAAATGTTTAGAAATAGCGTATGCAGAATGTTCCAGTTTCGGATTAAAGTCAGATTCTTCATCAAGTTCTCCTTTTTCATTGAAATTGTCCAGGACGGCAACGGAACTTACATGGAGAAATTTTTTAACGCCTGATCCTTCGCAGGCATACAAAAGATTTTCTGTACCATTGATATTCGTATGGTACATTTCTTTTTCATCTTTGGGATGAAAACTCACTTTTGCAGCACAATGATATACTTCATCTACATCTTGCAGTGCAGTTTTTAAGGAATCGAGGTCATCAAAATCCACGTTTACCCATTCAATTTTATTGAAAAAATCGTCGGGATTCTCCGTATAAAAGCTGTATGAATGCTTTACTTCGTTTAAATTGCTGCCCGGTCTTTTGGAAGCACGTACATTTTTTCCTCTTTTAAGAAGTTCCAGTACAATTATTCTTCCCAGAATTCCGGTAGCACCCGTTACAAAAATCATTAATTATTTTCAATTTTATTTTTTAAAAGATTATATGCATCTGCATATTTATAATAATTTGGATAATATTTAAGCTTATCCAGGTCATCTTCTAGTATTTTTAAATATGCTTTTAATTCTTCTTTATCATCAATTACCAGAAGACAGAAATTATATAATGTTTCCCATTTTTTAGAAAGAAATTTTTGAGGATTGCTATTTGCCAATTCAGACTGTATTTCAAAAGCTTCTATAAATGAATTTCTTGCTTTTATTTTTTCATTTTTTTTGGTATAAAGCTGACCAATATTAGATAATGTACTGGCAACATTAGATAAAAATACCTTGGGATTCTTATTAGCCAGTTTTCGTCTTATATTTATTGCTTCAAAATAAGCTTCTTCTGCTTTTATCAGTTCATTTTGTATAGTTAATAAATTTCCATAATTATTTAGTGTGGTAGCAACATCAGGTAAAAATTTCTGGGGATTTTCAAGAGCTAATTTTCTTCTTATATCTAATGCATCAGTGTAAAATGTTACAGCCTTTGAAAAAAGGCCCTCTCTTACATATAAGTTTCCTAAATTATTTGATATATTTGCAATAAGAGGAAAAAATACTTTTTCACTTTTACTTGATAATTTCTGCCTAATATTCAAAGCTTCGAGATAATATTCTTCAGACTTTGAAAACTCATTCATTTTGCTATACAAATTACCTAAGTTACTTAATGTTGTAGATACATAAATTAAAAATTTATTAGGATTTTCTTCTGCAAGTCTTCTCCTAAGCTCCAAAGATTGTTTATAATTAATCTCAGCCTCAACAAATTCATTTTTCTCTGAATATAAATTTCCCAAATTATTTAATATAAGAGAAACATCTGCAAGAAATTTTTGCGGATTTTTTTGTGCCAAGGACTTTAAGATCTCCAAAGCTTCAAGATAAGATCTTTCAGCCTTTGAAAACTCATTCATTCTTTTTTCTAAATTTGCAATACTACATAAACTGTTTGCTAATTCTGGTTGAAATTTTTCAGAGTCATTTTCTACTAATATTTTACGTATTTCTAATGCCTCAGAATACGATTTTAGAGCCTCTGAAAACTCATTCATATTAAGCTGTAAATTACCTAAATTATTTAAAGTAGTTGCAACTGATGAATTAAATTTTGGTTCTTTAGCTGCTAGCTTTCTATATATATCTAACGCTTGTTTATAAAAAACTTCACCCTCAGTAAAATCATTCATTTGGATCTTTAAATTTCCAAAATTATTCAATACAATAGCAACTTTTTCAGAGAATATATCATTTTTTTTATTTGCCAAAAGCTTATACCCGTTTAAAGAGATATTATAAAACCTTTCAGCTTCTTTATAATTATTTATAGATTTATATGCTGTTGCCAGTGTTAAAGCTATTGTTGGATTATCAATATCAAAAAAAGACTTATATTCTTTCAACAAGCGTGATATTTCTTTTCCGGAAAATGGAATTGAAGAATATACCTCTAATAAATCAGCAATAATGTCATTTGCCTGTTTTTTAATAGGTACATTTAATTCTTTTGCTTTTAATAGCTGTTCATTTAATGTATTAACTCTTAATGCAAGATGTTCAATATCTTTATTTCCTTCAGCAATTTTCTCTAATACATATGCATTTCCCAAATTTTCTGTTTCATCATTAAATATCTCATCAAAATAAATATTTGTTGCTCTTTGATTATATAAATCTCTAGCATAATAACTTAATTTGGACGTCGTAGTGTGATTTATCCAAAAAAGAATAGGTATGTTTAAAGATAATAAATCTTCCCTTGAAAAATTTAACAATGTTAAAAAACTAAGCTCTTTTTCAAGCAAAACATTATCCAAATCATTAATAATTAAACCTTCAATATTCCTATTATTAATAAAATTGGAAATATTATCAAAAATTGATATTTCATTTTTAAAATGATCTTTAAAGGAAAAACAAATAATTTTTTTTGATTTAGTTTCTAGAACTTTCTCAAGAGAAGTATTTACCTGTTTTCTTAATATTTCATCATTGGAAACACAGAATAGGAAAGATCCTCCTATAGTATTTATAAAGTATCTTTCAAGAGAACGTAAGTTTTGATGATATTCGGTACTAAATTTCACTTTCTCTTTCTATTTCCCTTTCTTTTAAAATTTCTTTAACAACAGGATGTACATCATACCAACCCTCTCCATTATATCCTAAAATTGACAAATTGTGTCTCAGATCCAAATCTACCTCGGAATTATCTAATTGCTTGATCGTACTCTTATTTAATTTCTCTAGTGCCTCATAATAATCATTAGCACTAATAACACTCCCATCCTCTTTTATTTTTTCTGCTATAGTTTCTTTATAAGAACGCTTTAACTTAATAAAAGCTTTATTAAAATGCTTTTCTTCAATAATCTCTAAGTCATCATCTAAGGCATAATCAGCAGCATCAATAATCATTCTGAATAAATCTCGTATACAGCCACCACTCGATTGAATAAATTTCACTAATAGATCTTCGCTTTCAATACAGTCATACACATCTCTTTTCTTTATTAACTCTATTAAATCATTAATCCCCTCGGCATTTTCTGTTCCATTTTTGTGATAAACTTTTACCATTGGTAATTCATAAACGTTGCTATCAAAAGCTCCATTAATGATATTTGATATATGACTACATTTAAGAGCTATAGGATATGTAAAAATCATATTTGTTCTTAAACTAGTAAATACCGAACTATGAATATGAAAAAGTTTGGATGCTATTTCAATATTTAACTTATCAGTATCTTCTACAATTATTAATAGTCCTTTATTATTAGTCAATAGTGCATGTGAAATTTCTCTAATTAAATCATTACATAAACTTAACAAGTCCGCAAGTTTGTGTTCCACAACCTCATTAATAGTTTTTTTTGCAGAATAATTTAGCTTAGTTACATTTTTCAGTGTAGTAAAAAATTTTGACAAAAGAGGAATTGAAAAGCCAGCCTCGGCTCCAATTGATGTTTCAAAATCATTTGAAAATTCTTTAACTTTACTTATTTCTTCCGAGGTTGTCCAATTTTTAATATTCTCTAGTAATGATGGTACTATATGAAGATTGTTATCATTAGCATACTCAAATAACCTCTGCATTATAAGTATAATTAAATCTGTATAATTAAAATTAACAGGATCTAATTCATCTTGAATGGAAATATTTAAAACGAAAAAATCATTTTCCAACTCTTTTTGCATCTTATTCAGTTCTGTGCTTTTTCCACATCCTGCAAAACCAGCTAAAAGGCAATGTAATTCTCCAGTTTTATCTTGTAAAAGTCTTCTCTTAATTCTTTTTATTGGATTATCACCCCTTGAAGAAAATAAATCACAATAATATTCATCTAATTGATCTACACTTAATTGCTTTAAAGATAGAACTTTATATATAGTTTCTAATTTTGACATTTGATTCTTAGATATATATATACAAATATATGATTAAAATATCAATTATATCTTAAGTCTCTTATTACAAATTTCTTGACAAAACAACTATTCTTTTTTCAAAAATAACAGCAAATTTAAGAGGGTATTTTTTAATGTAAATGTAAAAGTCCTGAAAGAATTGACAACTTTCAGGACTTTTATGCTCAAAAAGCACATTGTTTTTAAGCCATTACCTCATTATTTCTTCTTGGCGCTTTGTCGCAGAGAACATCTGCAATGCTTTTGGAAATAAGGTTTCCTTCTGTAAGATTATCCAGCCAGAAGAATTCTCCTGCCGCATTGATTTCGATAAAATAATATTCGTCTTCAGGAGAAACAATCATGTCTATGGCTCCGTAATCTACGTTGTACATATCAAGCAATTCAAGCAGTTTTGATTCCACATCTGCAGGAAGTTCTGTTCTGTTCCATTTATCAATAAGATTAACACCGTCTTTTCTCCAGTCTACTTTTGCGTCTTCAGACTGCTGGGAATCTATTTCGAATGCATACACATCTCTTCCCACAATGGTAATACGAAGCTCTTTTTTTTTCTGAATCATCTGCTGAAACTGCATAGGACAATATAATAACGAATCCAGCTCTTCCAGCTTATCCTCGCCCACAACGTTCGTAAACACTACATTTTCCACACCGTTTTCATAAATAGCAAAACCGGTTTGCATTTTTGCCACCACATTTTGATGTTTCAGGATAAATTTTCTTGCCTCATCAGGATTATTGGTAAGACAGGTTGCCGGAATGGTAAGACCTAATTTATCTGCAATTTTCAACTGTTCTTCTTTACTGTCGAGCCTTCTGTAAATACTAGGCTTTCCTAAAGAATAAGCATCCACAGATTCAAAGAAACCAAAAAGGGTATTTCTGATTTCTCCCATAGCCGCACCGTAGAACTTAGAATCCATTTCTTCTTTTAATCCTTTTCCGATATTGTAGGCTCTTCTGTACCAGATGGCAGAAATATCGTCCAAACGGTGTTTTGTTTCAGGAGTTTCCAGGTAACTGATCCATTCTCCATCCTGGAAAATAGTGGACAGTTTGTTTTGTAATGGATAAACGTCTACATCAAAGCGAATGACTTCACAATTATTTTTTTCTATGTATTCTGTAACTTTTTCAATGGAAAAGTTATCTGCGGTATGGGTAATTATTAAAATTTTATTCATGGAAATTAATTCTTTTGATAAGGTTGTCGGCAATTCTTTCTGCGATGGGAAATCCCAGCTCTTTCTGAAGCATTCCCCATTCTCCCTGCGGATTGACTTCAAGGAAGTAATGCGCTCCGTCTCTTCCTTTGATCATATCGATCGCTCCTGTATAAAGTCCCATTTCGTTCATCATGGCGGTGAGATTGGCTTTAACTGATTCAGGTAATTCATATGTTTCCCAGAAATACCCTTCACGGGCTACTCTCCAGTCTGCATTTTCACTGTTATTGATTTTTCCTGTGAAGAATTCACCATCTACATACATGATTCGTAATTCGTATTCCTTATCAATGTAGGGTTGAAAAATCATCGGACAGTAAGCAATATCTGAAAGGTGTTCAAGGGATTCTTCCTCAATAACTGTAGTAGAAATCATATTTTCTCCTGACATTGTTTTTGCCGTAACTCCGTGAAGCTTCGCAATGGCTTTTCCCTGACAGTATTGATGGAAAAATGTTGTTATTTTTTCTTCATCATTAGAAAAAATGGTTTTGGGAATGGTTAAGTTATTTCTTTGTGCTATTTTCAGCTGAAAGATCTTATTTCCATCTATTTTTTTTTCATTTTCATAAGGGTTGATCCAGGGAATATCTTCTAAAGCTGTTATCAGATTATACCTCAGACTTCCATATTCATTGAGAAAGATTTTTTCATAATCCTGATCCAGTTCTTCGGGAGCGCTGATTCTCCAGGCTTTTCTATGCCATACTCCTTTAATGGCATCAGAATGAATGGTATTTCCGGACTCATCGGTCAGTTCAAATGAGTTTTCATAAATGCTGATTTTCTGAAGATGGTTCAGGCGGTCAGAATTCAGTCTGAAATAAGGAATATTTTTAGAAGCCAGATATTCGAAAAAGAGATCAATATTATAAAAATCCTGTGAGTGAGTGATGCAGAGAATCATTTGCCGGTTGTATTAAAAAGGGAAACTTAATGTCTAAGTTTCCCCTACTATTTTATTTAATATTCTTTCTGATCTTACAGTGGAACGTTGATTGTATCATCATCACCATCAGAAGGATATTTCAGCGTGTGCATCATATCGTCTTTTGGAGAAGTCACTGTATCTATTGCCGGTTTTGTAATGACATCTCTTTCAGGAATTGAGATATCTGTTCCTCCTTTTACTGTTTCAGGATCTTTTACCTGTTTTTCTAAAAATGATGCGAAAAACGGCTTTTTCTTTGAGTTGTTGCTTTTCATAATGTTTTAGTTTTGGGTTGATATATTAGCTTAAGCTGTATTTATATTTAGTCTAATTCTAAAACACCTTCATCACCGTCTGAAGGATATTTCATCGTTACATTGTCATTATTAGGTTTTGTAATGCTGTCTTCAAGCGCTGTGGTTGTGATATGATCCTTGATTACTGAAGTAATCTGATCTGCAGCAGCAGAAGTAAGACCTCCTCCTGTTATTGTTTCAGGGTCTTTAACCTGCTTCTCTAAGAATGACGCAAAGAATGGCTTCTTTTTTGAATTTTTGTTTTCCATAAGTTAATATTTTTATCGTTTTGACAAACGCAAAGTACAAAAATTTCAACTCATGGAGAAATAATATAAATTTTTAATAAAATTTTAACATAAAACTAAAAATCAGAGTATAAAATCAATTCAAACCAAGAAAATCCTTGACAACATTTGCAAAATCAACCGGATTTTCTGCCTGTACCCAATGTCCGGCATTCTTTACTGTCACAATTTTAGCTTTAGGAAATTGCTGTTTGATACCGAATTCGTCCTGTGGAAGGATATAGTTGGATTTTGCTCCTGCAATAAACAGTGTATCACCTTCAAAAACCCCAAATTTAATGGCATTGGAGACAAATTCTGTATATTTTTCAGATAGCGTTTTAAGATTGAATCTCCAGCCCAGTTTTTTATTATCATCCCAATACAGGTTTTTCGTAAGAAACTGTACGGTAGATCTTTCAGGAATATATTGGTTCAGGACGGCTTCCACTTCATTTCTTGAAGTTACCGTATTGAAATCAACGGTCTCCAGCGCTTTAATAATTCCCTGATGATGCGGCGGATATGCTTTAGGCGAAATATCTACAACGATCAGTTTTTCAACCCGTTCAGTATATTTTATCGCAAACTGCATCACTGCTTTTCCTCCTAATGAATGTCCCAGAACATGAGCTTTCTGAATACCATAATGATCCATATAACGGGCAATATCATCTGCCAGATCATCATGAGACATACTTTCTGAGTGAAAGCTTCTTCCGTGGTTTCTAAGATCGATCAGGTGTACCGGAAGATATTCTCCCAGATCCTTTCCGAAACTTCCCCAGTTGTCGAGCATTCCGAATAGTCCGTGAAATACAAGAAGCGGCGTATTCGTTACATTTTCGCCAAATATTTTTGAGTTTAAGATTTCCATATTTTTTACCATTTTGCCAGTCTCTTCAGATAAGCCTGAACCGTATTTTCCAATCCCATATAAAGTGCTTCAGAAACCAAAGCGTGTCCGATAGATACTTCCAGAAGGTTCGGAATGGTATCTGAAAAATATTTCAGGTTTTCCAAGCTCAGATCATGCCCGGCATTGATTCCCAATCCGAATTTTGTAGCTTCTACAGCTGTGTCGTAATAAGGTTTTATAGCTTGTTCTTTATTGGTAAGATAATTTTTTGCATAAGCTTCTGTATACAATTCTATTCTGTCTGCACCTGTTTTAGCTGCATATTCTACCAATTCCGGCAAAGGATCCAGAAAAATAGAAGTACGGATTCCTGCTTTTTTAAATTCTGCAATGATGTCTGTAAGGTAATCGAGATGTTTCTGGGTATCCCAGCCTGCATTGGATGTAATAGCGTCATCAGCATCCGGTACGAGAGTCACCTGTTCAGGCTTCACCTCCAGTACCATATCGATAAAGCTCTGATGAGGGTTTCCTTCAATATTAAACTCAGTCGTAACCAACGGCTTCAGATCATAGACATCTTTTCTTGTGATATGCCTTTCATCAGGTCTTGGGTGTATGGTAATTCCCTGTCCTCCGAATTCCTGAATTTTTACAGCAGCTTCTGTAACACTTGGGGTTTCACCTCCTCTTGCATTTCTTAACGTCGCAATTTTATTAATGTTTACGCTTAGTTTTGTCATTTTTTATTGTAGATGTTAGATATGATATGTTAGAAGCTTGAAGCCTGAGGCTGTAAGTAAATCCAGACATTGTACTTCCTTTGGTCTTCTATATTCATGATCATTTAAAAATTTAATTAAAATTTGTTTTAAAGGTGCTGAAACTTCCAGCTTGCTCTTCTGCCTTCAAGCTTTTCTAAACCTTCACGCTTACCTGCATCACCTGAAGTTCAAATTCTTTCGAAGCCACCAGTAAATGGTCAAAAATATCGGCCTGAATCTGCTCAAAACGTTCCCATTGTGAATCATTGGCAAAACAGTATACTTCAAGTGGCAGCCCTTGTGGGGTAATCTCCAGCTGGCGCACCATTCTCGTTCCGTTTTTATCCACATCAGGATCATTTTCGATATACTGTTGTGCATAGTACCGGAAAACTCCGATATTGGTAAGCTGTTTTCCATTCACAATTTTATCTTTATGTTCCAGGCCTTCTTTTTCTTTTCTGATTTCAGAAGTCTTTTCTTTCAGATAATCAGAAATTAAATTGATTTCTTTTAACCGTTCAATATCTTCATCCGTAAGAAACTTAAAAGAATTGATGTTAAAGTAAATTGATTTCTTAATCCTTCGGGTATTAGATTCAGACATCACCTGCATATTCTTGATCTCGGTGGTCATCAAATCATAAGTGGGAATCGTAGAAACTGTTTTATCAAAGTTGGTAATTTTGGTTGTCAAAAGGTTGATCTCCGTAATATTTCCTTCGATGCTGTATTTCGGAATACTTACCCAGTCTCCTACTTTCAGATTTTTGGAAGTAGCCACGTGAAGACCTGTTACAAACCCAAGAATAGTATCTCTGAAAACCAATACCAGAACAGCTGTAATTGCCCCAAGACTTCCTACAATAGTGGTTCCTTTGATTCCGAAAATCACACAGAGTCCCACTACTGTAAATATGAAAAGTCCTAAAATTTTTACAGTTTCGGAAATGGCATTAAGCGCCATTATTTTATAGAAATCCTGTTTAATGCTGAAATAATTCCTGAAAGCTGTCAGTGATCTGTAAAGCATTCCCGCTAATATCAGGACCAATCCCAGATTGATACATCTTATAATAAAGATGGTTGTTTTTGGCAGTGCATTTTCCGGAAAAACAGATCCCTGAATCCCGGCAACAGCAATCAAAGCAGCAAAATGAGCTACAGAATTGGTGATTTTAGACTGGTAAATAGATTTTAAGATCGGAAACTTCTGTTCATTATGAAATAACCTGAATACGGAATTGATGATGAACTTAAAAATAAAATCGGCAATAAAAAACAGGACAAGAAGTAAGCTCAATTTTACAATGATATGAAAAATCCAATCCAGCCCGGAAGGTGAAATCCGGGTAATGTAAATATAAAGCTGCTCGCTTAGCTCCTGTATAAAGTTTTTGGTTTCTTGTAACTGGTCATTCATCACGGCAAATTTATGAAATTAAGAATCATCATTTTACTATTCACAATCAATTTTCATCCCAAAAGCTATTCACCCTAAAATATTTAATAAAAATTATGAGCAATGATCTTAAAAAATAGTAAGTCTGCCGCAAACCACAATTATAGATGAAAAATTAACTATAAATTACAGATTTAAATAAAAAATATTAAAATAATTTCCACTTTCAATGTTTTAATATCAAAAATTAATTAAATTTGATTAAAACTAAACCCATCAAAACCAATTAAATATGAAACAAAACTACTTGTTCATTATGCTGTGCAGCCTTGTACTGTTAGTCAATTGTAAAGGCGGTGATGACTCGATCAACCCGGAAGTTTCCAAAACAGTATCCACTGGAACTGTAGAAGGCAAAGTATTTGCTAAAAACGGAACAAAACCTATTGGCGGTGCCATTGTATTTACTATTGACAGCAAAAATCAGGTTTATCACACGTATTCCAATGCGGATGGTTCATTCAGCCTGACTGCACCTGAGGGAAATACAACCCTTCACATCCAGACTGGCAATGGCCTTAATTTCAGAACTGAAATTCCCGTTACGGTTAATAAAAATGAAACAACCAGTGTTGCCAGCAAAGATTCCAAACTGAATCAGATTGCAAAAATAGCTTATGTAGAAGGTAGTTATGACGAGATAGAGGCCATTATTACAAATCTTGGTTACACCGCGACAGAAATCAGCTATCAGGATTTAAAAAATTTCAATACCATTTCTCAGTATGATATTATTTTCCTGAACTGCGGTTCACGTAATCCTGCACAGACGGGAACCAACTCTCCCGGTAATGATCTTTCTGTTTTCAGTAATCTTTCTACTTTTATCACGAATGGCGGAAGCATTTACACCTCAGACTGGGCAGCAGCTTATTTGGTAGGGGGAGATAAATACGTTTCAGGCTGCAGTACTTATGGAGGTTTTCTGGATCTCACAAAGATTTGTTTTACCAACACCGGAAATTCTGCCATGTATAATAACTGTAGTGTTACCAATACTGCTATGGCGGCAGCATTAGGGTTTAGCACACTGGATATTCAGTATGATATGTCTTTATGGGAAAAAATTCAGCATTATGATCCTACATTCTGGGAAGTACTGGTACAGAAAGGTAATGAACCTTTGATGATAAGAACTAATAAATATGTGGATAAAACGGCTCCTAAAATCTCAGTGGGAACATCTTTAAACAATAATCATATGACAATCTGCCATCATACGGCAGGTGGCAACAATGTTACCATTACCATTAATCAGAATGCCTGGAATGCTCACCAGGCGCACGGTGATTACGTGGGATCATGTTCAGGAACAACAAGTAGTGGAAATATCTACTATACCACATTTCATAACCATGCAAGCGGAAATATCGGTAAAGCAGGACCGATTCTGGAATACGTAATCTTAAATTTGTAATAAAATTTTATAACTCAGTTCTCAAAGTGGCTTTTTATAAGGTCACTTTTTTTATATTGCATGTATATTTTTTTTAAGAATGGATACAACAATTATTAATATTTTCTGCCTCATTTTATTATTTATTGGAATATTGGGTACTTTTCTTCCGGTATTGCCTGGTCTTTTACTGAGTATCTGTGGACTTTTGATCTATAAATTCGGAACGGATGCTGATCTTTCCATGATTTATATCTGGGCCTTCGGAATTCTTACCGTAGCTTCAGTAGTATTAAGCTATGTAATTCCGGCAAAGACCAACAGAAAATATGGAGGTACCCGTTGGGGAAGTATCGGTTCTGTTATTGGAACTATTATTGGAATTTTTATTCCGATTCCGTTGGGATTTCTGATAGGAATGTTTGCAGGGGTATTTATTGGTGAATTACTTCACGACAGTAAGGATATGAATAAAGCCTTACGATCTACCAAAGGAGCATTGATTGGATTCATTTATGGAACCGGATTCAGTTTTGTGGTGGGAGTGGCAATGTTTTTGGTAGTATTACTTGATATGTTTAACGTCATTTAATTAAATATAAGAAACTATGTTCCATAAAGTTATCATACTCAGTCTGGGAATATTTGCATTAACAGGATGTGATGCCCAAAAGAAATCCAGGATGAATACAAAAGCTGCTGAAATGTCTACAGGTACAAAATCAACAACTACAAATAACCAGAAAGACGGTGTTATCTACCTGAATGAAGGAGAAAACAAGTTTTTAAGAGAATACCAGATGAATGTGACATTCAAAGGGGTTTCTGAAGACAGCCGTTGTCCTGAAGGAGTCAATTGCATCTGGGCAGGAGTTGCTCTTGCCCAGGTGGAAGTAATGGGAACTTCTACCCGTCCGATGATTCTGAACCTCGCCAGCGGAGATTTCCCGGGAAGAAATTATCACCAATCGACAGAATTTAATGGTTACACTATTACATTGCAGGATATTGCTCCGTATCCGAAATCTCAGGATGGAGCAAAAGCATTAGCCGGAAAATATAAAATCGGAATTACGATAAAAAAAGCAGATCAATCAGCTGATTCTACCAGGAAATAGGCTTTTTTCCCTTGGAAACAAGGTATTCATTGATTTTTGAGAAAGGCTTGCTTCCAAAAAAACCTCTGTATACAGAAAAAGGTGAAGGGTGTGCCGATTTAAGAATAAAATGTTTAGCCGGATCTATGAGTTCGGCTTTTTTTTGTGCAAAAGCGCCCCACAATACAAACACTACATTTTCTTTTTTATCTGAAATTTCCTTAATGATAAAATTGGTGAATTTTTCCCAGCCAAGGTCTTTATGTGAATTGGGTGAATGCGCACGAACCGTTAATGTAGCATTCAGCAGTAAAACGCCCTGTCTTCCCCAATCATCAAGTTCTTTGGAAGTTCTTACCACTCCCAAATCATCTTTTAGCTCAATAAAAATATTTTTAAGTGAGGGCGGTGCGGCAACCTGCTCAGAAACAGAAAAGCATAAACCATTTGCCTGATAATCGTTATGGTAAGGATCCTGGCCAATAATCACCACTTCAATATCATCAAAAGCAGTAAGTTCCAATGCTCTGAAGATCTGATTTTTTGGCGGGAAAACTTTGGTTGTTGCATATTCATTCTTCACTTTCTCCCAAAGGGTAGTAAAGTATTCCGTACTTTTTATAGGGGCTAAAATTTCTGTCCAGGTCATACTGCAAAAATAATAATATTAAAATAAGGGCTTCCATTATACTTTAAATATCTTCACTTTTCTTTCAATAAGCATATACGAAAAATAGGACAGCAATAGTGAAAGAGAGATTAACAAAAGATTATTAAGATGGTAATTATTCACAATAACAAAATCCTGCTTCTTCACCATATAATGGATAATGTATAACGAGTAAGAAATATTTCCTAAAAAATACACAGCCTTGGTTTCTAAAAATGTTTTGAGATAGTTAGGCTTTCCTTCATAGAGATATTTAATCATCAATGCTGATAATAAAGGGATAAACAACAGCCCTTTTTCCACAAACAACATGGACACAAACAATAGGATAATGATATAAAGGATCTGGTTTTCTTTCTTCATTTTAAATGATGGTAAAAGAGCAGCTCCAATACCAAGAAAATAGGAAGAAACTGTTCTTAACAGGGAAACAAAACCATAAGGAAGATCAAGATATCTTGGTGACTCTCCTATTTCCATGGGATGTTCGGAGCCAATATATAAATGTCCGGGTAAATAAGGAAGAAGAAACCTCAAAACCAAACTTATGATGATTAAAATTTCGCTGCGTATTTTATAATACAGGATGAACCATAACATAAAAGGGAATATCAGATAGCAAACCCATTCTGTACTCAGTGACCAATAGACCACATTCAGCAGATAATCCGGGTTAAAAAAACACTGTAATAAGGTGGCGTTTATGAAGAATCCCGCTACAGAAGGCTTCATTAAAAACAATGCTATAAAAACTACTGATATAATGTACACAGGATAAATCCTGTTGATTCTTTTTTTATAAAAAACCTCTATTACTTTATAATTCAGATCCTTCAATTTTCCGGAATAAGAAACTGTTAGTAAAAAAGCACTTAACACAAAAAAAATATCAACTGCTACATATCCCTTTCCTACTACATCCTGAATGAATTCATTCCTAAAAAAACTAAAATGAAAAAACGCTACCCATAATGCAACAACCCCTCTAAGTCCCGTTAAAGATTTTATTTCATTTTTCATATGTAATGTCAATCGGCAATAAAGATAGAGAAAAACCTAGCAGATCTCATAAGAGTTGGCTGAAGCTCTTTTCAAGCTAAAGATAATATTATCCGGAAAACCTTCATCCTGCTTTCCTTCCTGCAAAATAAAATGGTGTTTTAAAAGAAGACCTTTTGAATTTTCATTGAATGTATTGGTAATAGCAACAATTTCATCTAAATGTAATTCATTAAAACCAACATCTAAAACCGCTTTTAATGCCTCAGACATAATTCCTTTTCGGTGATACTCCGGCAACAGTTCGTAACCAACTTCTGCTTTCTTCCGGTCTTCAGAAAAATTCCAGAGACAGATGGTTCCGATAAGATCCGGCTGATCTTTTAAAGAAATCCCCCAATAAAAAGTTTGGTTATTCTTAGTTCTCTCCTTAATGGTCAAAATAAACTGAAGTGCATCATAATTATTCTTCGGTGAGTTTCTTATAACAAACCGATTGATTACTTCATTACTTCGAATGCGCAAAATATCATCAACATGGCTTTCGTTGATGTTTTTCAATAATAATCTTTCGGTTTCCAGTTTCATGGCTCAAATGTAATAAAAGCAGCTCAATCCTATTAAATTCATGGTTAATTTATTCTGTACATCTATCAGATATACGTAATAATCAAAATTCTCACTAAATTTGCACTGTGTATATAGATAAAGAAGATTTAGACGAATTAGAGTTTCCGCAATTGCTCGCGGAAATCTCCCCATTTGCGTATTCTCCGAAAACAAGAGAAAAAATTCTTCAACTTCGTCCGATGGAAATTGACGAGGCGGAACTTTCATTAAAAAAAACGTCAGAATATCTGTCGAGTTTTGAAAGTTCAAATGCGATTCCGTTTGATGAGTATGAAGATATTGAAAGTGAGCTGAAACTGATGCTGATTGAGAACTACCGTCTGGAAAATGCTGCTTTCATCAAAATAAAAACCATCACGGAACAGATCGGAAGACTTCAGAAATTCTTCCCTACCATGCCGGAAACGTTTCCTACGTTATTAGAAGAAGTTTCTGTACTGGAATTCAAAAAAGAGATCATTGAAAAGGTAGATAAGGTTTTTAACCGTTTTGGTGAAGTGAAAAATGAGGCTTCTCCAGCTTTGAAAGGGATAAGAACTGAAATTCAGCTTGCTAAAAAAGCAATCCAGGAAAATTTTAACCGTGCGCTTACCACGTATGGACAGAGTGATTTTCTGGACGATATCCGGGAAACGATTATTGATGACCAGAGAGTTCTGGCGGTAAAATCAGGATTCAAAAAAAGGGTTGCCGGAAGAACATTAGGAATTTCCAAAACGGGTTCCATTACGTATATTCAGCCGGACAGTGTTGTAAAGCACTATTTCAAGCTGCGTGAAAATGAAGAGGAAGAAAAAAAAGAAATTGATAAAGTTCTCCGTAAGCTTACTGCCGAACTGGCAGAATTTCAACCTCAGCTATGGAGATATCAGGTGTATATTTTTGACCTTGATCTTACGAGAGCTAAAGCAAAATTTGGTGAACTGATCAACGGAGTTCTTCCTAAAATCAACCATCATAAAACGCTTAGATTAAAAGATGCTTATCATCCTCTTTTATGGTTAAGAAACAGAGTTGAGAACAAAACAATTCACCCTCAGACACTTACTTTAACAGAACATAACAGGATTATCTGTATTTCCGGTCCGAATGCCGGCGGAAAATCAATTACCCTGAAAACAGTTGGACTATTGCAGCTGATGATTCAGAGTGGTATTCTTGTTCCTGTTCACCCAAAGTCTGAAATGTTTTTCTTTGAGAAAATCATGACGGATATTGGAGATAACCAGTCCATTGAAAACCATTTATCGACCTATTCATCAAGATTGAAGAAAATGTCAGGAATCATCCGTGAAGCAGATGCCAATACCCTTCTGCTTATTGATGAATTCGGTACGGGTTCTGATCCTGAACTTGGAGGTGCGCTGGCAGAAAGTTTTATGGAGTTTTTCTATGACAAAAAGAGTTTTGCCATCATCACAACGCACTATACCAATATTAAACTGGTAATAGAGCAGCTTCCCAACGCTCAGAATGCAGCCATGCTCTTCAATGAAGAAACTTTGGAACCGATGTATAAGCTGGAAGTAGGACAGGCAGGAAGTTCATTTACGTTTGAAGTTGCAGAAAAGAATAAAATTCCGAGATTCATTATCCATTCTGCCAAGAAAAAGGTAGAGCATGATATTGTGAATCTTGACAAAACGATTGTAAAACTGCAGCAGGAAAAATTTGAAGTTGAAAAACTGAAATCCGATCTTGCAGAAAGAAAAGAGTCTGTAGAAGATAAGCGTGATAACCTTCAAAAACTGAATGACCAGCTTCAGCAGAAACTGTTCAATTTCCAGAAATTATATGAAGAGGAACACCGCAAACTTCAGTTTGGAAATAAGATTGAAGCATTCATCGACAGCTATACCAAAGGGAAATCCAGAAAGGATGTTGTAAAAGATTTTGTAAAACTTCTTGAGCAGGAAAAATTCCGAAAACTGGGCAGTGATAAAGATGAAACCAAACGTTTGCAGGTTGTTAAGAGAAAAATAACCCAACAGCTGAAAAAGGAAGAAGTAATTGAAAAAATTGCTGAAACCAATGAAAGACTGGAAGAACAACGTAAAACCGACCGGGCCGTCTGGATGAAAATCGGGCAGCGTGTTCGTATTACAGGAAGTACCAGTGTGGGAACTATTGAGAAAATTTCCAGAAACAAAGTGATCGTCAATTACGGAACTTTCAAGACCACGATTGATGCGGATGAACTTGAGAGAATTTAATTAATCTATCTGAGGATTAAGTTACACAAATACAGCGAGAGCACTTTTCAGTGTTCTCGCTTTTAATTTTATTTTTTAATGAATCTTTTAATTCTCTCTTGTATAAAGGTTTTTAATATATTTGAATTCATAAAGTATTAAACATTGTGAGAAACTTTACTATTCTTTGGATCTTTTATAAAAAAATACTGCTTCCTGCGTTACTGTTTTCATTACTTATTTGTTTTTTGCTTCCCTACAGGCTTGAAACAGTTGGATTAAGTTTTCTTCTGATTTTACCTGTTCTTCATTACTTTATGTATGAAATAAGGTTTAAAAGCGAATATTACTTTTATGCCAATTCAGGGTTTTCAAGGATTTTTCTTTGGGCAGGAACAATAGTATCAGGGATTATTGTAAAAATTATAACATTGTTTTTATGAGTAAACTTCATGTTGATAGTGTAACAAAATCTTTTAATGAAAGAAAAATTCTGCAGGATATTTATATAGGATGTGAAACAGGGCAAATTACAGGGTTATTAGGCAGAAATGGTAGCGGAAAATCAACGCTTCTAAAAATTATCTTCGGGATTGAACATGGTAATACACAGTTTATAAGATATGATCATACCATTTTGAAAACCATTTCCGATAGAAAAAACAGAATTGCTTACTTACCACAGGATCTCTTTTTACCCAAGTATGTAAAAATCAAAAACCTGATTCCTCTTTTTTGCAATCAAAAGAATACTGAACTACTTTTTACTTCAGAATTCATACAGCCTTTCCTCCATGAAAAACCTAAAAACCTTTCTAAAGGTGAACAGAGAATTATTGAAACCCTGATGATTATTTATTCTGAAGCCCATTTTATTTTACTGGACGAGCCATTCCATAGTCTTTCTCCAAAGGTTACTGAAGAATTAAAGAAAAATATACTGCGGGAGTCAGCACATAAAGGTTTCATTATTTCTGATCATAATTTTAAAGATGTTCTGGATATTTCTGAACGTATATTTCTGCTTTCAGACGGTCATCTGAAACAAATACAAGATTTAAGTGAACTGCAGCGGTATAATTATCTTCCGAAAAGCATTTAATTTATATATTTGGAAGATCAAAAAAATTTCATGATGACTTTCATAAACAAAGCATTCTATTTATCCGCTATCAGTATCTTATCTATAACCTTTGTAAAGGCACAGACAAAAGTTCCTTTTGGAGTGGTAAAAGCTGAGGAAGGATATGCTAACGTACGTGTACATAAAGACGATTACCGAAAAATTGTAGACAAGATCCGTATGCGCAAAGGAGATGTATTTGTTTATGTAAAACCGGCTCCGGGAGAAACAGAATGGATCTGGATCAAATATCCGGAAAAACAGGATGACGATAAGCCTTTTGTACGGTATGAAACTCTTGATAAAGAAGGTATGGTGAATAAAGGGCGTATTGCATATGTGGACCAGCTTCCCGCCTATACTCCATCTAAATCTAAAAATGGAAGATCCCTTATTTTCACCGACAATTCGGATTCTAAAATCCCTACTGCCCAAAGAAGCAAAGTGGTGATTGATATTTATCCTTCCAATGCAGGATACCGTAAAAAGGAAAAAGATGCGGATGGAAAGATTCTTACCATTGATAAAGTAAAACCGTGGGGAATTGGAAATGACCTTCCTGAAGGAATGACCGAAATCAAATCCATCAGAGTGCAGCAGCCCGGAAGAGGATCTGTTTTTGTAAGAGAAGCTATCAAAAATATGTTCCAGCCTACCATGGATTTTGAGAACGTAGGAGTAACATCTCTTGACAATGATAATATTTTTCTTTATATGATCAATGGTTCAGGAGAAAACAGATATACTACCCTGTGGACAATTAAGAAAGGAAGAGTAATCAGCCAGATTATTTATCATAATCCGGAATAAATTCATTATTTTTGCATTCGAAAAGTTTTTACGCTTATTCATCACAGAAATTGGTTCTGCATCACTGCAGATTAAAAGGGAACCGTGTGAAAATCACGGACTGTCGCGCAACTGTAAGTAACTGAAGTCTTTATCAAAGATCCACTGTGCGAGGCATGGGAAGGAGATAAATGATGTTACAAGTCAGGAGACCTGCCTTTTTCTTAAACATGTAACTTTCGCGATTTGAAGTTGTATTGATCTGATGGATTGTTTCAGGAATTCTGTAAGTTCCTGTCATTATTCTGTTGTTTCCAATCATTTCTTATCGCTTTAATTAATAATGATATATGACTACAGAAGAAAGAATTGAAGCATCCGAAACCAGAATCTTTAAAGCGGTTTTCCCTAACACTACCAATCATTATGATACTCTTTTCGGGGGTACAGCAATGCAGCTGATGGATGAAGTAGCTTTTATCACAGCAACCCGTTTTGCCAGAAAAAGAGTGGTAACCGTAAGCAGTGATAAGATTGATTTTAAAAAACCTATTCCTGCCGGAACCATTGTGGAACTGATCGGGAAAGTTTCATACGTGGGAAAAACCAGTATGAAAGTGAATGTTGAAATTTACACTGAACAGATGTATTCCTATGAAAGAGAAAAAGCTATTGTAGGTGATTTTACTTTTGTAGCCATCGATGAATTCAAAAAACCAATTCAAATACTATAAATAAATTTCGGGCGGCCAAAGGCCGCCCGAAATTTTTCCATTCAAAACAATCTATTTACGTATTGACGATAATGATTGGAATTCATTCAGGTTTTCTTTAATTTAGGCCTCAGGAAATTTTTTACCCTTTTCCTAAAACTATAGAAGAACTAATATTACATGAAAAAAATTATTTTAATCATTACACTCATCCTTTCAGTATCACTAACAGCACAAAAAGACGTCAAAATTGAACTCCCGGAAAGTTATGAATTGGGAAATATCATTTTAGCACTCACAGAATACGGTAAAACAGATCCATATGACGTTCAGAAAATCCCTCCGTATTATGATGAAATCATGTCTTATTTTGAGCCTGTAAAAGATCATCCCCTATTAAAAAAAGTAAACTATTCCAGAAAAGACTGGAAAAAATTCTTAGGTTTTCGAACCGATTTCTATGCATTTTCTTTTGATGAAAGTGGTTTACTTAAAAGAGATTTCCCATTCAATTCATTTGGTCCCAAAGAAGTAGATGAAAACCTGGAACTAATTAATGATTTTGTGAAGAAATCGAATTATAGAACCTTTTATAAAAATCATCAGCAGTTTTATAATACCATCATCTCGAACTACAAAGAGTATTATTACATCAATGACACCTATGCTTTTTTGGATAAAATAGCAGCAAGACCAGCCAATGAAGGAGATAAGAAATATGTTATCGCCATTTCTCCTCTGGTAGGCGGACAGAATTGCCATAGAGACATCAACAGTTCATTAACCGTTGACTTCCCTGATATCGGACAAGATCTTATACTTGGAAATTTAAAAAATAATATTGCCCGAAGACTTCTGGATAATCACACCGTATTTTCAGAAATAGATCATGGTTATGTTAATCCTGTTTCAGATCAGTATTCAAAGGAGATAACGGAAAGCTTCAGTCTGGCGAAATGGGATAAGAAGTCAGGATATCCGGGTATCAGTTCATTCAATGAATATATGACATGGGCTGTTTACGATTTATTTATCAAAGAAAAATTTCCAAAGGAAAAAACAGACAGCCTTTCTGCGATCTATCACAAAGTGAATATCCGACGTGGATTTATTGCACAGAACCTGTTTTCTGAAAAGGTTGCAGAGCTTTATAAAAAGGACAAGAAGCTGGAAAAATTATATGTCCCATTATTAAAATGGACGAAGAAAATAGGAAACAAAATTTCTCAGCCATCCGTTGTGAATGCCAATAACAAAGATTTTGAAAAAGCTGATCTCAACAATATAGTGGTACAATTCACGGAGCCTATGAAAAAAACACAGACTCTTCAACTGAGATTATTCGAATATGTAGATGGAAAAGAAACCGGTAATACAATAATTACCGTGAAAAACCCGGTGTGGTCCAAAGACGGAAAACAGGTGAAATTTAAACTGGAAACTACTTACAGGAATTTTGAAATGAGGTTTTATGTATGGAACAGTATGGCTGGATTTTATTCGCAGCAGGGAGTTTTATTAAACCCTGATAACTATTTATTGCTGGCCTCATAAAAATTCATGAGATATCCATAAAAAAAGACACTGCCCAATCAATAACCGGACAGTGTCTTTTTTTTTATTATTTCAAAACCTTTTCCGTTTCCAGACTTCTGTTTAAAAGAAGTTCAAAAGCCTCTCCCATTTCATCCGATGCTCTGCTAATAGCATTTTCAAGCATATTTCGGATTTGTTTTTCTGTTACTCCTGCTTCCGTCCAGCTCTTTCCTGTAGTATGGGAATTTAAAATAAACGGCATAATCCTGTCGATCCCGCAGGCAAAAATAGCATCCGGTGTTGTCTCTTCTTCAAACTCAAGCCACAGGTTAAAAAATTCTGTACGTAAAGGCTCATCCAGAATTCCAAAGATTTTTTGGGCTGAAGCTTTCTCTCTTTCAAATTTTCCTACCATTGCTTTTTCATCAAAAATAAAAGTATCTCCCGCTTCAATCTCCACAAGATCATGAATGGAAAGCATTCTTATCACCCTTAATAAATCAATATCTGCACGGTTTTTAGCATACGGATAAAGGATCTGGGCAAGAATGATAATCTGCCAGGAATGTTCCGCCGTATTCTCTCTTCGGGAATCATCCGCATTATAATTTCTTCGCTGTACATTTTTAAGTGCATCCACTGCAAGAATAAAATCTATCTCTTTCTGAATTTTCATTTTACTTTTCTCTGTTATATTGTTCTGAAGAGCATACCCTGTGGTTACCCGTTTATTATTTATCTTTTCTTTTGTAAGTACTTTTAGATTTACTTTTTACAAATGATTTAGATGTTATTATTTCTAACAAAAATACGAATACTGATACGGACCTCAAAATCAGATAATGAGTAATGAATGATAGCTGGTTACTTTTCTTTTCTCTTCATTTCTTTCATTCTTACTTAAAATTTAAGTGTTTTTTTCACCATTTTTCATTCAAATCTATTTCCAATAAATTTTAGATGAAAATTATTTACTTGATTATCAGTATATTAAATAATTTATTTTAAAAATTCCACTACTTTGTATTGCATAATACCATTTTAATTACATATCTTTGTAATGTAAAATCGAAGTAGGTACAACTAGCTAGGTTCCGAACTTCGAAAATTATATAACTAATTAACAAAACTTATCAAAGATGAATACCGAAAATACCAAAGCGCAAATGCGAAAAGGAATTCTGGAATTCTGTATTCTAAGTCTCATCAATAACCGCGAAATGTATGTTTCTGATCTTATTGACGAACTGAAAAAAGGAAAACTGGATGTAGTGGAAGGAACCCTCTACCCTCTTCTTACAAGACTTAAAAACGGAGAGTTTCTCTCTTACAGATGGGAAGAATCTACCGGAGGACCACCCAGAAAATATTATCAGATCACAGAAAAAGGAAAACTTTTCCTGGATGAACTTCTCAATACATGGAATGAACTGACAGCCTCAGTAAACCAAATCACTCAACAAAATTAAAAAACAAAGCTATGAACAAGACACTCTCAATAGGACTCGCAGGTTTTTCTTTTACCATAGAAGAACACGCATATATAAAGCTCAGCGATTACCTGAACGCACTGAGAAGCTCTCTGGATGCTTCTGAGGCTGATGAAGTAATGCATGACATAGAAATAAGAATGGTGGAGATTTTCAAAGATTCTTTAGGAAAACGTGAAGTGATTAACGATACCGATGTAGAAAAGGTAATCGCACAGATCGGAAGCCCTGAAAAAATCGAAGAACAGGAAGAAGCTTATTATTCTGAAAAAACATCTGCCAGAAACAATAATTCAGGGACTCATTATACCGATAAAAAGCAGCTGTTCCGTGATCCGGAAAAACAAAAAGTAGCAGGAGTCTGTGCAGGTTTAGCTCAATATGTAGGAATGGATATTACTACCATGAGAGCAATCTGGCTGGGAATCTTCGTATTAGGAATTTTCACAGCAGCCATTTCCTCTTCATTAATAGGTCTTTTATATGTAATCCTTTGGATCGTACTTCCAAAAGCTGAAACAGCAGCAGATTTCCTGAAAATGCAGGGAAAGCCTATGAACTTCGACAATCTTAAGAATGAGTCTAACAAATTGGTACAATTTGCCAATGAATCTACTCAGAGGGTCGGAGAAATCTACAACGAAAACAAGCCATATATCAACAATGCAAGCAGCGGAGTCTGGAATGTATTCAAGTATATCGTAGGAGGATTCTTCGTACTGATGGCTGTAGGAAGTATTATCGGAGTATTTGTATTATTCGGTCTTTTCGGAATGGATACAGACTTCCCGGGAGCTAATGAGATCAGATTCTATATGGATGATCAGGGGCTTGACAAAGTGCTTGCTGCGATGATGGTGATCGGAAGCTTAATCCCGGCAATCCTTTTCAGCTTATTAAGCATCAAGATTTTCTCTCCAAAAACAAAACTGAGAAATATCGGATGGGTTGTAGGTGGTTTATTCCTTCTTTTGATCGGGCTTGGAACTTACTTCGGAATAAGCATGGCTAAGAAAGACATGATTTACAGAGGAAGCAAGGAAGACGTAGAAAATGTTGCCATCAACACTACTTCAGATACTGTGTATGTGGATGTAAAACAGATCAACATTCCTCAGAGCTTTAAAGCGTACAACAATGATATTTACTCTGATAAAAGATCGGTGTATGAGGAAGATTATATTTCTGTAGATGTTACAAGAAAACCAGATATTAAAACGCCTTATCTGATCATCAAAAAAGAAGGAAAAGGATATAACTTCCCTATCCAGTTGACAGTTCCTGTAGAAGTGGTAAATAATAAAGTATTACTTCCAAACTACATCAAATATCCATATGAACACAGATTCAGAGATTACAGACTTGATTATGAACTTGTAGTTCCTCAGAAAATGGTGGTTATATCTATGAAAAAAGACCATATCAACATGGATGGTGACTTAGACGGAGACGGTATCAATGACAGCGATCAGGATGGGGATGAAGACAACAACGGTATCAGAATTGAAAAAAATAAAATCACGGTAAACGGTTCCAGTATTGAGTATAACTCTGATGATCAGGACAGTATCATCATCAATGGAAAAAAGGTTCCGAACAGCCATGCAAAGAAAGTAATTGATTCTGCAGTGTCTACTATCAAAAAATCAAATAAAGATATGGACATCAAAATCAAAGACGGAAAAAACGAAATTTCCATACAAACTAAATAATTAACTTCAGAGAGTGGCAGAAGGTGTGGGTGGATGGCAACCGTTTGAAATTCACACCCTTCTTCTCTCAGAAAAGTGAAAATAAATCTCTATTTAGTTTATTATGTGAAAAAAAAGTTTTAATTTCGTAAAGCTAAATTTAATAACCAAATAATCAAAAACACAGCCTTATCATGATACAATTTGCAATGGAATTCGTAATGAAAATCGTAGATTTAATTAGCGGTTTGTTTTAAGAGCGATAATATTTCAATATATTTGTAAAGTATAACCAAAGCTTGGTTATACTTTTTTGTTTTTAATCCAGGAAATTTATGAAAAAGCTGTTAGGCAAAGCAATGTTAAAAATATTAGGTTGGAAGGTCGTTCTGCAGGGCGATGTCAACAATCTGAACAGGTGTATCCTTGTGGTAGCACCACACACTCATAATATGGAGTACATTTTAGGAAATTTCGCCTATTGGTCTTTGGAAAAACCTTTAAAGATTATTATTAAAGATGCCCACACCAAAGCCTGGTATGGAGGTATCGTAAAAGGGCTTGGAGGTATTGGGATCGACAGGAGCCAGAAAAATGACCTTGTGAATTTCGTAGCCAACCAGTTTTCAAAGGAAGATTTCAGTCTTGTTATTACTCCGGAAGGAACGAGAAGCTGGGTACCCAAATGGAGAAAAGGATTCTATCACATGGCTTTGGCTGCAAAAGTTCCTATTGTTCTGGCAGCAGGAGATTTTAAAAGAAAAATTGTTTATCTGGGCTACACCATTCCCTATGAAAGAATAGCATCAGTCCCTTTTTCAGAGATTATGCAGGAAATCCAGGACTATTATATAAAAAATGACATTGTTCCCAAAGTGCCTACCAACTGGAATCCCGATATTATGGGAACCGAGCTAGAAGCTAGAAGCTAGAAGCTAGAAGCAAAATTAATCATCATTTATCAATTATTAAAATGAAAGGTAAGACAAAAGAAGAAATATTAGCATTCATCAATAACTGGGGAGATGTAACTCTTGCCAAAACCCTTGAAATCAAATTTATCGATATTGATCTTGAAAACGAAACCCTTACAGCCACAATGCCTGTTCTCCCAAGAACCCATCAGCCGTTTGGGATCATGCATGGAGGAGCTAGCTGCGTTTTAGCTGAAACCTTAGGGTCAAGCCTGTCTAATATTTTTATCGATGGTGAAAAATATTACGGAGTAGGAACCAATATCAATTCCAATCATTTAAGAAGCAAAAAAGATGGTATTGTAACTGCTACGGCACGTTTTATCAGAAAAGGTAAAACCATGCACGTTTCTGAAATTGAAATCCGTGATGAAAAAGGAGTTTTGATCAATCATACTACAATGACGAACAATATCATTCACAGATAAATTGCATCAACATAAAAAATAAAGAGCTTAAATTAAATTTAAGCTCTTTTTATTTTGACATCTTTAAGACTAGTAATACCTTTGTAGAAAGGAAAATCACAGGGGGAATTTTCTATAATATTTCCCAATGATGATTTTCAAAACCTTTCATAACCCATGATTTATTTCAAATTTCCTTTTGACGAGAGACTGCTGTCTGCGGATGAAAAAAACACAAAAAATGCTGTCACTTTTTTTTCCTATAACAGCTTAGAACAGATCAGCTTCAGCGGAGATATTTTTGAAATTGATGCTGCAGAATTTGCTCATACTTCTATTAATAACAAAAGTTTGATAAGCGATTCTACTGCTTCTTCTGCCGAAACAAAAGAAGAATACTGCGAAACATTACAGAAAGTAATTGAAGTGATTAAAGAAAATCACCTGCCAAAGATGGTTTACTCCAGAAGAAAGATTTTTACAGAATTTACATCTATCGATTATAAAGAGAGTTTCAAAAATCTATGCGAAACTTACCCCAATGCCTTCAGATATCTGTTTAATGATGGAAAAAATGCTTGGATGGGAGCTTTCTCGGAAGTATTAGGGAAGTTTAATAAAACGACTCACGAATTTGAAACCATGGCTCTTGCCGGAACTCTTCCCGTATCTGAAGAATGGTCTGATAAAGAAATTGAAGAACAAAAGCCGGTTACCACTTACATTCAGGATATTCTTAAGAACTATTCTGACAACGTACAACAATCGGAAACCTATGATCATATTTCCGGTAATATCAAACATTTACGAACAGATTTTAAAACCAGTATAAAACCTGAAGATCTTGATCAAATTATTCAGGACCTGCATCCTACTCCGGCTGTCTGTGGTATTCCAAAAGATTTTTGTAATGAGAATATCCGTAAATATGAAAAATTTCCCCGTGAATTTTATGCAGGCTATATAAAAGTTGAAACACAAGAAAGTATTCTTTATTTTGTAAATCTACGCTGTGCAAGGCTTTATAAAGATTCTGTACATATTTTTGTGGGAGGCGGAATAACAGCTCAAAGCAATCCGGACAAAGAATGGAGAGAAACAGAACTGAAATCTGAAGCGATATTGAAAAACTTGGCTATTTTTTAGATCATATTATTTTACATGTTAAGTTGATCACAGATTGCACAGATTTTCACGCATATTTGCGTATAGTTTTCCTTGCTGAGTGCAAAGCCCTTGCGAATGATTTTAAAATGGCAAATAATACCTTTGCGAACTTTGCACCATAATTATAAGTTGGCTAAAGCCTGTTTCTATTGAATATGAAATCCAATAATGTTTTTAATAACGGCGAAAATTCATAATTCATAATTACTATCATCCAGCCCTGCTACCTAAAGCCTGTCACCTAAAAAAACAAAAACCTCCTTCAAAAAGAAAGAGGCTATATCTATATTGAGAAATTCAATTTATTTCTTTACACCAATTCTGCTCCAGGTATCCATTACAAAAAGCAGGATAAGACCTATTGCTGCAGCACCCGCTGAGAATACAAACTTAATGTTATCTTCATCTCCAAGAATATCTGTTGCTTGCCAGTTGATAGCATAAAGATTGATGGTGATGAATACAATAAACAGTACTAAAAATACTTTATAAAACTTCTTCATGACTCTTTAAAAATTAATATAATTCTGCACCAACTGGGCAAAATTTGCGGTGAATAATTTAATTGAAATTGCCAAAAGGATGATTCCGAAAACTTTCTGAAGGATCATTAAGGTAGCATCCCCGATTTTCCTTTCCAGCCATTTCGCTGATTTCAGCACCAAATATACGAAAATTGTATTAAGAATAATTCCGCAGATAATATTAATATCATGAAATTCAGCTCTGAGGGATAGTGCAGTAGTCAGGGTTCCAGCACCAGCAACCAGCGGAAATGCGATGGGTACAATAGATGCGGCCTTTGCTTCAGTAGTTTTATTAATTTCAATCCCTAAAATCATTTCCAGCGCTATGACAAAAATCACAAAAGCTCCGGCAATAGCAAAGGAATTTACATCAACTCCAATAAGCTTAAGAATCTTATTTCCTACGAACAGGAAAACAATCATAATAGCTCCGGCAGTAATGGCAGCCCTTCCCGCTTCAATCTGTCCAAACTTCTGCTGAAGACTTACTATAATAGGAACTGAGCCTATAATATCAATAACAGCAAAAAGAACCATAAAGCTGGTAACAACCTCTTTAAAAGAAAAACCATCAAAAATTTCCATCTATTTGTAATTAAAAATTTCGCAAAAATATGAAAATAAACTGATTATTTGTTAATTTGTGAATATAAATTAACAATAGTTTTTAAAAGTTCTTCAAGAGCTTCAGTTGATTTCACAGGATTGTATTTCTCCATCTGAACTTTCTGCTGCAGCTTGCTGTATTCTTCTGCCACTGAAGAACCATTGTGCTTTTCAAGAAAAGTCTTAAACTCGGAAGCAGAGCCCTGAAAATACTGACTTCTTACTTCTTCATCCAATTCTTCCAGAGTTACAAAAAACTTTTCATACTCTCCGTTATCTTTAAGATTTTCCAGATATCCGAAATAATCATTGATATCTGTTTTCATCAATTCTCTGATCTCCTTTTCTGTTTCAGCTACTGAACCTAAAGGTTTTGAAGGTACAGTTTCCCTAACTAATGTACGTTTTTTTTGCCAATTTTTAAATAACAGATACGCAACAAATAAGCTGATCAGAATAGCAATATTGGTTAAAAGAATATTCCAGTGGAATTTACTTTTTTCTTTTACTTTAAATGAAGTAGTTTTTAACACCGGAGTATTTACTGTCTCCAAAAGGTTATTGGTGTATTCGTTTACTTTTTCTACCGTAGAACGAGCCTCCATAATCTGATCATGAGAAAATGCGTTAAGATCCAGTGTTTTCTGTCCAAGATCTACATATTCTTTATTGGCAGGATCAAAGAAAGCAAATTGCTCTGTCTTAATTGAAATTACCCCTGATTTTTTAGGAATAATCACATAATTAGCCAGGATTTCACCTTTCATTCCCGCAGTTCCCGGAGCAACTTTAGAGGTAATTTTCGGTGCAAAAACTTCATAGTCCGGAGAAGCAGCAATTCTAGGAAGTTCCATATCCGGTAAATTACCTTCTCCTGAAACTTTCACCACTACATTCAGAGGCTTTTTGGCTTCAGGTTTTTCTTTGGAAGCGTTGTATACGTTGACATTAAAGTTCCCAACAGCATTTTTAAAACATTCCGGAGCTCCTTCAGGAAGCTTTCTTACATTGATTTTAACTTTATTGGAAACAATTTTTGTTTTATTTGAATAAGTACTTACCGAAGCGGATACTCCTGGAATTTCAACATATCCGGCTTCATTCGGAAATACCATAAACATAGCCAGAACCTGTGAAGGCATATTTCCATATCCTGAAGGATCTATCTCAGATTTATCAAAATTGATAGGATGTACATTGATATTGTCCTGCTGAGGAAGACGGATATTTTTCACCTTTCTCAGGTTATCCATATTTCTTGAATACACTCTCAGAACAGCTACGGTAGGCTGATCCTGATATACATCCCGGTCATCAATTTCCATGTTCAGATAGACCTCATTGGAGGTATTGGCAGCCAAAGATCTTCTGTCGACAATATCACGGATATTGACATCAAAAGGTTCTGTTTTATAAATCCTGTTGTTTACGGTAACAAGAACGGAACCGATCTTTATTTTCCCTTTTTTCTTAGGCTCAAGAGCAATTCTGGAAACTTTTTGGGTAATTAAAGTATTGGTAGCAGGATCAATAACGGTATTGGTAACAGATCCGCTTCCTATAATATTAAATTTTGAAAGATCCGGAAGCTGAAAACCTGTCTGCTGTACAAGATCACTTCCGTTAAGTTCAAGAACAATGGTCAGATTAATGATATCCTTACCCGCATATTCGGTTTTATCTGCGTCCATAGACAGATTTACCTGTCCGTAAGTAATTACGGATGCCAGAGTAAGCAATATGTAAATTAATTTGTGCTGCATCACCAATCCTTCTCGTTGCTTTCAGGCATCGAATAAGAATTTTTATTTAAAATTCTTCTGGCGGTTTCTTTTTCTTTTTCGTTTATTTTATCTAAGATCGCATTTTCAAGATTCTTTGGCATTCTGCCTTCATTATTTTGATTCTGCTTAGGATTGTCACCCTGGTCACTTTTACCTTCGTTTTGTGGGCCGTTACCCTGATCCTGTTTTTTGTCTTTGTCGCCTTTCTGATCATCCTCTTTGTTCTGATCATTTCCGCCGCCGCCTTTTCCTGAGTTATTCTGTTCGTTTTTTTGCTGTTGTTTTTCTTTCTCTTTCAGTTTGGCAATCTCATAATTTTTTCTCGTTACCTCACTGTGGGGATCCTGCTTCAAAGCTTTTTTATAATAATCAGCAGCTTTTTCCGGCTGATTCATCTGCATATAAGCATTCCCTAAATTATGAAGAGCAGCCGTTTTATCGGAAAGTGTCTGTGAAAGTTTTTCTGCTTTTTCAAACTCAGCTTTTGCTTCTTCGTATTTTTTACTTTTATACAATGCGTTCCCCATATTGTAATGAGCGGTAAAATCTTTATCATTGGATTTTATCGCTTCCATATATTTGGAGGAGGCACCTTCATAATCTTTACCGTCAAATTTCTGATTGCCTTCATACACTAAATTTCTATAGCTTTCCTGCCCAAACATGACGCCTGAGAACGAAAGGGCAACAATAAACGATAAAAATATGATTTTAGTATTCATCACTTGCAAAATTATTCCTTTATATGTTAAGAAACAGAGTTTTATTTGTTAAAATTCGGTTAAAGTAGTTGTAGAATTTCTTCTATAAATAAAGGAATTCTACACATTAAAGTCTTTTTTGGGATTAAAAATATAAATTAAAAAGAAAAACAGAAGAGATACTGCAAGAAAATACTGGTAATAATGATTGGCATTTTGCGATTTCACCATAGTTTCCGCACCGGCAGATTTTTTATTAACTGCTTCTACAATTCTGTCCGGAGCTTCATTGATATTATTTCCGTCAATATAAGTTCCGTCTGTAGATTCAGCCATTTTCTTTAATGCTTCTGTCTGTCTTTTTGAAATCACCGTACCTCCGTTGGCATCGGTTTTATAACCCATCAGCTGTCCGAACACATATTCCGGAACCGGAGCACCTTCATCTGTACCCACTCCTACAGAAGTAATGCTTATTCCTTCTTTATTAGCCAATCTGATGGCAGCATTATCATTTCCTTCATTATCTTCACCGTCACTCAAAAGAATTACTTTTCTGGATCCTTTGCTTACATTTTTAAATTTTTCAGCAGCAGCCTGCATTCCTTTCAGAAAATCTGTTCCCTGAATCTGCATAGAGCTGGTTTCAATACCGCTGATATAAGTTTCGGCAGAATTATAATCTGTTGTCAGAGGCATAATAGACATGGCATTTCCTGCAAAAATCACGATACCTACCTTGTCATTATTCATTTTCTTCATGGTAGCCAGCATCAGATTTTTGGCTTCTGTCAAACGGCTTGGATCTATATCTTCAGCGTTCATAGAATTGGATACATCCAGCATAAAGATCACATTGTTCAGTTTTTGGGTACTTTTTACCTCTTCTGAACCGTTCAGAAGGTCAATGATAGAGAATATAAGGAACAATGTTCCCAATAAATATAAGGCGGGGAAAAATTTTGTAAATCCCGAACTTTTTTCGAATAAATTATCATGAAACTGGCTACCTGCAAAAATTTCTCTCTTGTTCTTTCTCCATTGTAAAAAACGGATCAAGAAAGAAGCTAACAGCGGCAGAAGCAACAGCAAAAATAAATACCAATAATTTCCTAAAGACCAACTCATCAGCTTAAAATTTTATAAAACACCCATCTCAACAATGCATCCAACACCAATATAGCCAGTGCAATCCAAAGGAATATTTTAAAATATTCTTCATAATTGTACAGCTTGGAAACCTTTACATCAGATTTTTCCAGCTGGTTGATCTCGTTATATACTTCTTCCAGACTGCTGTTTGAGGTAGCTCTGAAATATTTACCTCCCGTTGTCTGTGCTATTTCTCTCAAGGTATTTTCATCAATGGTAACCTCTGTTTCCGTAAAAATAAGGTCTCCAAAAATATCCTGAGATGTCGGCATCAGTGCATAACCATTGGTTCCTATTCCTATTGAATATACCTTGATATTATTATTTTTTGCCAGTTCAGCTGCGATCTGTGGAGGAATTGCATTCTGAATATTGCTTACGCCATCCGTCATCAGAATGATTACTTTACTTTTGGCTTTGCTTTTAATCAAATGATTCACCGCTACGGAAAGACCTTCTCCGATAGCTGTTCCAGGCTCAAGACCTGCAGAATTCAGATTTTTAATTTCATCAATAACGACCTGATGATCTGAGGTAACCGGAACTTTAGTAAAAGCTTCAGCCGCATAAGCAACCACACCTATTCTGTCGTTCGGGCGTTTCTGGACAAATTTCACAGCAATATCTTTCAATGCTGTGATTCTGTCCGGAGTGAGATCTTTTGCCAGCATACTTAAGGAAACATCAATAGATAACATAATATCAACCCCTTTTGTATCATCTCTGTCCTGAGAAATCGTAAACGTTCTCGGTCTTGCCATGGCAATAATCAACGCAGAAAGAATGATATACTTCGAAATTTTCAGTAAAAAAAGTACACCCTGGATGCCACCGCTATGATCCATATTTTTTACCGTAGGAACTTTTATACCTTTTCTTTTATTTCTTCCAATATCCTTAATTAAAAGTGGAATAAACAGCAGAAAAAGCAGCAAAAACCATGGGCTGTAAAACTCAAAATTAAACATCCTTTCTTAAGTTTTCAAATTCTAAATCTTTAGATGATCTTTTCACAAAATCCCTGATATTGGCAAAATCTCTTTCCATGGTTTCCTGATCCGGGAATGTTTTGGCAAATTTCACCAGGTCTCCTCTAAGAAATACATCTTCTATTATTTTTTCGTTGTCCTGCGAGATTGTATTATTTTTTTTCATGACATCTATAAGGTCATCAGTAAGAAGTACATCTGCCGGAAGGCGGTATTGTTTTGTAATGAAGGTTCTGGAAATATCGATCAGTTCCACATAAAATGAACGGAAGTTTCCGCCTTCAATATATTTTTTCTTTTTAAGGGAATCAAGTTCTTTTAAGGTCTGATTGGTAGCCACTACAGGGGAACTCTTTGATTTTCTTCCCCATTTTACAAACATAATAATGGCAATGACCAGTGCAATCCCTGCCAATGCTGCAAGAATATAAAACTTGTAAAGCTCCCAGTAATCTTTGGGTTCAAGTTTCACCTGCTTGTTATTCATGATATCATTGATCTGATCTGCTTTTTGAGCTGTATTAATGACATCTATTTCATAAGGAATCGTTTTAAGTATTCGATCTCCTACTTTGAATTCCAGTTCCGGAATGGTAAATTTTCCTTCTTCAAAAACAGCAAACTCTATCTTTCTTTCATACGTGTTAGCCGTTTGTCCGATACTGTCTTTGGTTTCTTCAAAATGAAAAGGGAGCAGCTCATTTTTGGCAGCCGAAGTTACCTGCTGTTCATTAAGGTTATCAATCTTTATGGTAAGATGATTAATTTCTCCCAGAGCAAGAGTCTTCTTTTCTACGTTAGAGGATAATATCTGTGAAAAAGCATTTGCACAGATCAGAAAAGATAATATTAAAAGTATTTTTCTCAATGTTAAAATAATAAAGGCAGCTGCCTCATGTTTTTTAATTACGAGCAAAGCCCGATGTTATTTTTTCTGAAAGTAATTATACAATAATTTTGAATAATCTGAGCCGGTATTGATATTCATAAAACTGGCAGAGCTGTTGGCAAAATCTTCTTCCAGGGCTCTCAGTTTTTGTTTTTGAGCTTCCGCGAAGGTATATCGCCATCTTGCACTGGAAGTATTGGCCCATATTTCTTTTCCGGTTTCCACATCAAGTAAACGGGCATATCCTACGTCAGGAATTTCATTATCTTTTTCATCATAAATCCTCATTCCCAGCAACTGATGTTTCTTTGAAGCTACTCTCAGCATTTTGGAATCATAGGCATCCTCAAAATCTGAAAACAGAAATACCAGAGATTTTCTTTTAAAAATTCCCATCATATATTCCATTGCCTTGTCTATTTTAGATTCTGCCGGAACATAATCTGCAGTGAGAATATTACTGATAATGGAAAGAATATGTTTTCTTCCTTTTTGAGGAGGAATGACTTTGTATACTTTATCAGCAAACAAGATCAGCCCTACTTTATCATTATTACCTGCTGCTGAAAAGCCTAAACTGGCCGCAATTTCGGCTACGTATTCCCTTTTCAGCTGAACCTTTGTCCCATAATCCATGGAAGCGGAAATATCAACGAGAATCATCATTGTCAGCTCCCTTTCTTCTTCCATCACTTTTACAAATGGCTCACGGAAACGTGCGGTTTTATTCCAGTCGATTCTTCTGATCTCATCACCAAACTGGTAGGGACGTACTTCCGAGAAAGTCATCCCCTGCCCTTTAAAGGCACTGTGATATTGTCCCATTAAAGCAGCCTCCGTCTTTTTTCTGGTACGGATTTCAATCTGCTTTACTTTTTTTACAATATCTTTTATCTGCATAGACGAGTTTAATGTTTAAAATTCTAAGTTTAATGTTGAGTGCGGAATTCGGGGTTAATCTTTTAATTCAATAGAAACATTCAACCACTCATTGTCAAACTTCGGGCTGTATTTTTTATAAAAACTGATGGCTGGTTCATTCCAGTTCAATACCTGGAATACCATTCCGCTGTAATTATTGGCTTTTCCAAATTCCAGCGTTGCATCAAATAATTTCTTTCCTATTTGTTTTCCTCTCAGTTTTTCTGTCACAACCAGATCTTCCAGATACAGCCTTCTTCCTTTCCATGTTGAATATCTGTCGTAGTACAATGATATTCCAACTATTTCTCCTTCATATTCTGCCACGAAAGCTCCCCAAACGGGAGAAGCTCCGAAACCATCCTGAGTAAAATCCTCCAAACTAACGGTTACTTCATGCAATGCTTTTTCATATTCTGCCAATTCTTTTATCAAACCTAACATGGGAGCACAATCCTCCTGAACTGCTTTTCTTATGATCACATCACTCATTATGGTGCCTGTATTTTTGCTAAAATTCTATTAATAATTTCTTCTGTTGAAATTTCTTCTGCTTCAGCTTCAAAGGTTAAGCCCATCCTGTGTCTTAAGACATCTTTTGCCAGTGCTTTTACATCTTCCGGAATTACAAATGCTCTTCCTTTTAAGAAGGCATAGGCTCTTGAGGCAATAGCAAGGTTAATGGATGCTCTTGGAGAAGCTCCGAAACTGATATAATTTTTAAGCTCAGAAAGACCGTAATTTTCCGGATAACGTGTTGCAAACACCATATCCAGTATATATTTTTCAATTTTCTCGTCGAGATAAATCTGATTGATAAGTTCTTTCGCATCTACAATATCCTGAAGGGAAATGACAGGTTTCACTGTGGGCTGATGGGATGTTGAAACCATTCTCATCACCTGTCTTTCGTCTTCAAAAGCAGGATAATCGATCGTACACTTCAACATAAAACGGTCGCTTTGTGCTTCAGGCAGCAAATAAGTTCCTTCCTGATCAATTGGGTTCTGCGTTGCCAATACCAGGAACGGTTTTGGAAGTTTCATGGTCTCATCACCAATTGTCACTTGTTTTTCCTGCATAACCTCCAAAAGAGCGGACTGTACTTTTGCCGGCGCACGGTTGATCTCATCCGCTAAAACAAAGTTCGCGAATACCGGCCCTTTTTTTATAGAAAAATCATTGTCTCTGATATTAAAGATCATGGTTCCTACTACATCAGCAGGAAGTAAATCCGGTGTAAACTGAATTCTTGAAAAATCTCCATGAACAGCGTCTGCCAATGTTTTTATCGCTAAGGTTTTAGCCAGTCCCGGTACTCCTTCAAGAAGGACGTGTCCATTTCCCAAAAGTCCTACCAAAAGACGATCTACCATGTATTCCTGTCCAATAATAACTTTGTTGATTTCCTGTCTCAGAAGAGAAAATAAGTAGTTTTTTTCCTTTACTTTTTCCGTCAATTGGCGGATATCTTCAGCTTGATATATCTCTGACATAGCTTGATTTAAAATAAGTGGTAAATTTCTGATAAATACTTGCATTAATCAACATAATAAATGCTATTTTTGAGTTAAAGTTTGTTAAAAATTCCGGCATTGATGCGAGGTTATGAATTGCTGAAGGCTTAAAACTCAATAAGATTATTAATTTTTTTCATAAAAATATATAAATTTTGCTTCAATCATCTGTTCAAAAATTGTCATTTCCAGTTTATTAAACTATTTTTGGAGATTAAAAATTTTGTAAAATGAATTATCATTTTCAAGCACACAGACAGGTAAGAAAGAACCTATTAGATATCCTTCAGAATACCTCTCATGAAGACCTAATTCTGATTCCGGATGGTTTCAACAACAATATTTACTGGAATATTGCACATACTATTGCCACACAGCAGCTGCTGCACTATTACCTGAGCGGAAATCCTTTCCGTATTGATAAGTATTGGATTGAGACCTACAAGAAAGGAACTTTACCCAACTTAAATGTTCAGAAATCTGAAGTGGAAGATTTAGAATTTTTGCTTACAGAAACTTCAAAGATTTTAATGAAGGATTATGACAGTGATTTCTTCTCAGATTACACTCCTTACACCACAAGTTTCGGAATGGATCTGAAAAGCATACAGGATGCTATCATCTTCAACAATATGCATGAAACCCTTCATTACGGATATGTGATGGCACAAAAAAGAGCAATTTTAGGAGAGAAAGGCAGATAGTGAATCTTGCTGCGCAAGTCAATAGTCAAATGTAAATATGCATCCGCAGATTGACTTACAAAGTAAAATTCACGATTGACAATTCACTCTATAACTATATAATATATTTTCAATGAAAGACGATTTTATTTTCGGGCTGCGTCCCGTGATTGAAGCAATTGAAGCGGGAAAAACGATTGACAAGATCTTTGTGCAGAATGCACTTCAGGGTCCTATTTATGCTGAATTAAAAGCCATTTTAGCGAAAAATAAAATCCGTCCCAATTATGTTCCGGTTGAAAAACTGAACCGTTTTACAAGAAAAAACCATCAGGGTGTGGTTGCTTTTATTTCGGATGTACCGTTTCATAAGGTGGAGGATATTGTTCCACAATTATTTGAACAGGGAAAAACACCTTTTCTTTTAATCCTGGACAGACTTACTGATGTCAGAAACTTCGGTGCGATCTGCAGAACGGCAGAATGTGTAGGAGTAGACGCGGTTATCATTCCGGAAAAGGGTGCAGCTCCTATTAACTCCGATGCTATAAAAACTTCTGCCGGTGCTATTTACAACATTAAAATATGTAAAGAAAACAACCTTGCTCATGCAGTAGATTTCCTTCAGCAAAGCGGAATTTCTGTGTATGCAGCCAGTGAAAAAGCTCAGAAATTAATTTATGATGTTAATATGACAGAGCCATGCGCTATTGTTATGGGAAATGAAGAAACCGGAATTTCTAAAGAAGTATTGCATCATGCTGATGAAAAAATAAAACTTCCTATTGAAGGAAAAACTCAATCTCTGAATGTATCTGTAGCATGTGGAGCGATTTTGTATGAAGCGGTAAGACAAAAAATGATCGTAATACCCAATCCATAAACCAAGGCAATACAATCACGCTGCAGTATTGTGAGGATATTATTTTTATATGTATTTCAGATTTATCTGTCAAAAATACAGAATCATAATCTTCTCCAATGAATCAGGTGGAGAATATGAAGCAAAACCGCATGATATTGCGGATTAAGAAATAGTAGTAAAAAATAAAGTTAAAAAAATCAAATGAAGAACATTGCAGCGCTTGCGCTTATATCATCAATAGCCCTTGTATCCTGTAAAAAAGAAACGGCAAAAATAACAAAAGTAGATCCTAAAACCGGAAAGACAGTAACTATAGAAGTTCCTGCTGATTCTGTAGCAAAAGTGGCAGAAAATCCGGCAATTAAAGACTCTGCGGGAGTTATCACACAGACTTTCAAATTAGAAAAAGGAAAGACATATCCACTTACCACTTATCAGAGGGATGTAAAAACGATGACAGATCCTCAGGGAAAATCTATCACGGCTACCAGCGAATCTACAGATGAAATGAATTTTGTAGTGGATGACATCAAAGGAAACGTATATGAGATGACCCTTAACCTTGTAGCAAAGAGAAGTTCTCAGTCAGCACAGGGAAAAACGGTAGTAGTAGACACCAAACTTCCTCTTCCTAAAGAAGATGATCTTAAAATGATCTGGAATGTAAACAAAGCGCTTACCGGAAACAAACTTCAGATGAAGATGGATACAAAAGGGAATGTGATTTCTATTACCGGATTTGATGCTGTTTACACAAAAGTAGGTAACGCCGTAGGTACACTTATCAAAGATGCCAATGAAAAAGCAAGTGTAGTAGCGAGCCTTAAGCAGTCATTCAACGAAAAAGTACTGAAAGATCAGTTCCATAAAAACCTGATGATTATTCCTAAAAAAGGAGTAAAAATGGGAGAAAAGTGGTCAACTTCTGAAAATGCTGACCCAAGCGGAAGCGTAAAAGTAACATCGAATTATGTGCTTAAAAGTTTAGGAAACGGAGCAGCAGAAATTGCAGTAACCGGAGGGATTCCTAAGAAAACAGAAAAGAAAGCTCAAGGGACAATTACACACAGCCTGAGCAGTGAACTGGTTCAGAACGGAACCATTAAATTTGACGAAAGTACTGGATGGATTACCAACCAGAATATCAACGTAAAAACAACTCAGATAGAAACCATTTCAGATGGAAAACAATCTCAGTCTATGAAGAGCGTTTCCAATTCTTCGGTAATGGTAAACCCATCTGCCAAATAACTTGAATAAACATTCAGGGTTTAAAGTTTACATGTTAAGCCCTGAACTTTAAACAAAAAAATTATGAAGTACATTCTTGAGTTAGTACTCTCTGCCATTATTATTTTCTTTGTCTGGAATATTCTGAAAAGAATTTTCTTTAAGACATTCTACAGCTATCGTTTCAATAATGATAACCAGAATAACAAACAGCAGGACCTACACAACTCGAATAAGAATAATCAACAAAACCTTAAGTGGGACGCAGAAACGGTAGACTACGAAGAGGTGAAAGAGAGTAAGGACAAAAGGTAAAAATTCCAAGAAATAAAAGATAATAACCAGCATGGCAAAAAATAAAAACTTAATTTATATTGCAGCTTCATTAGTAGTATTTATAGTTTTAGCATTTTTATATTCCACTCCTGTATTTTCAGGGAAACAGCTTTTCCAGCACGATATCGTGCAATACAGAGGAGGAGCAAAAGAACTGCTCGATTATAGAGCTAATACCGGAAATGAGACCTATTGGAGTGACTCCATGTTTGGGGGAATGCCGACTTATCAGATGGGAAGCCAGTTCAAAGGTGACATCATCAAAAAAATCGACAGCAATCTGAATTTCCTGCCAAGGCCGGTTAATTATCTCTTCCTGCTGTTTGCAGGTTTTTTCCTTTTGGGAATGGTAGTAGTCAGAAATTGGAAATATGCACTCTTAGGAGCCACTTTCTTCGGGCTTTCCACCTATTTTTATATCATTATTGCCGCCGGACATAATGGTAAAGTCAATACCATTGAATATTTTGCACCGCTGCTGGCCGGAATTTTACTGGTGTATATCAGAAAACAATACATCTGGGGATTCATTGTCACTACCCTTTTTATGGGTCTTCAAATTGCTGCGAACCACCCACAGATGACCTATTATCTGTTCCTTGCTTTAGCATTCTTATTCCTATCTGAACTCATCAGAGCCATCCAGAAAAAGACACCGATGAAACATTTCCTTATTTCATCGGGAATTATTGCGGCATCATGTGTTATTGGAGTTGGAATGAATTCACAAAGAATCATGGCCAATTCTGAATATGTAAAAGAAACGGTTCGTGGAAAACAGATTTTAACGAACGACAGCCATACTTCAGGAAAATCCGGAATGGACAAAGAGAGCATGCTGATGTGGAGCTATGGGCAACTGGAAACTTTAAACCTTTTTATCCCAAGATTAATGGGTGGCGGAAGCCAGGAACCTGAAGGAAAAGAAATCATGAACAGAGTTCAGGAACTGGTTCAGGAAAATGTAGGTTCACAGGCTGAAATGGATAGAATTTCCAAAGGTTTCAGCGGGGTAACCTACTGGGGAGACCAGCCGGGAACTTCAGGACCAGCCTATCAGGGAGCTATTGTATGTTTCCTTGCCTTATTGGGATTCTTTTTTGCCTCTAAAAAATACCGTTACTGGATTTTAGGAGCTTCCATCCTCACTATTTTGCTGGCCTGGGGAAGTAACTTCATGCCATTATCGGATTTCTTTATCGATTATGTACCGTTCTATAATAAATTCAGAGCGCCTTCATCCATCTTAGTTGTAGTAGAATTATTATTCCCGTTAATTGCTATTCTGGGATTATACAGATTTTTCACAGATGAAAAACTAACCGAAGAATACAAACAGAAAATCCTTCTTTATGTGGGAGGTGGAACTTTAGGATTTTTGTTGATTCTTTTAGTCTTTGGAAAGTCATTACTAGGTTTTGCTACAGAAAGCGAAAAAACCTACTTCCCTCCTTTCCTTCTCGATTATCTTGTAGATGAAAGATATAAACTATTCAGAATAGATGCGATAAAAGCATTCATCTATGTAGCGATTGCTGCAGCTGCTTTATTCTTAACTTTAAAGAAAAAGCTTAATCAGAATATAGCTTTGATTATCATCGGAGTGGTAAGTTTATTTGATCTTTGGTCCGTCAACAAGCGTTACTTAAACGATGAAAATTATGTTGATAAAATCTTTGCTGAAAATCCTTTCCAGACAGAAAGCTCAGATCTGCTGGCTGAAAAAGTTCAGGGAAATCCAAATCTGGAATCTATTTTATCCAATGTCAACATCAACAAAACATTGGAAACGATTGCTGAAAAAGACAAAACACACTACAGAATTTACAACCAGACATTAGGAGTTACCAGCGAAACCAATACCTCTTATTTTAAGGCTTCCATCGGTGGTTATCACGCTGTAAAATTAAGAAGATATGACGATCTACTGAATGAATACATCAATAGTATTGACAGTGTAAAAACACCTAATGTATTAAACTTATTAAATGCCAAATACATGGTTTTCGGAGGCCCTGAGCAGCCACAGGTTGTTCCTAATCCAAAAGCCAACGGAAATGCATGGTTTGTAAGTGATTTAAAATTTGTAGATACTCCTAACCAGGAAATAAAAGCTATCGGGACTATAGACAACAAAAAAACGGCTGTCATTGCTTCATCTGACAAATCATATTTTGATAACAAACCGGTTCAGGCAGATTCTACAGCATTTATCACTCTTACGAAATATCAGCCTAACGAACTTGAATTTAAATCTCAGTCGAAAACGCCTCAATTGGCCGTATTCTCTGAAGTTTACTATCCTCATGGATGGAAAGTACTTGTGGACGAGAAAGAAGTTCCGTACATCAAAGCAGATTATTTGCTTCGTGCCGTACATGTTCCGGCAGGAAACCACCATATCAGAATGGTTTTTGAACCTGAAGTGATTGAAAAAGGGAAATGGCTTTCTCTTCTTTCATTCGGATTATTTATCCTGTTGGCAGCATTTGGACTTTTCTGGATGAATAAGAACAAGAAAAAGGAGATTGTAGCTGAATAAAAAGCTTAAACAGTATAATAAGGTTTTTAAATAATATTACGAATGTCATTCTGAATGAAGCATAGCGTAATGAAGAATCTCAAAATGAAAACGTTAGGCACTCATAATTACTATGTTTACATACTGACTAATAAAACAAAGACAGTATTATATACAGGAGTCAACAACGATTTGAAGAACAGACTATACTGGCATAAAAATCCAGAAGCTGTTGAAAAAAGCTTCACCTCAAGATATAAATGCTTTTATTTAATATATTTTGAACATTTTGGTGACATTGAGACAGCAATAAATAGAGAGAAACAAATAAAAGGCTGGACCAGACAAAAGAAAGAAAACTTAATTAAAGAATTCAATCCAGATTGGAAATTTCTCAATGAAGAGATAGAGTGAGATTCTTCACTGCGCTACGCTTCGTTCAGAATGACAAAGACCATTAAGTAAATAAATGGAACAGAAGAAAATATTGATTATCACCTATTACTGGCCTCCTGCGGGAGGTCCTGGTGTTCAAAGATGGCTGAAATTTGCAAAATATTTGCCAGATTTCGGCTGGAAACCGATCATCTATACTCCGGAAAATCCAAGTTATCCATTGCTGGACGAAACGTTGATGAAAGACGTTCCTGAAAATATTGAGATGGTAAGAACCAAAATCTGGGAACCTTATCAGCTGGCTGAAAAACTGAACAAAAGCAATAAAAAATTCAAAGCAGGACAATTTGATGTAGGAAAAAACCAAAGCTGGAAATCAAAACTTTCGATCTGGGTGAGAGGCAATTTTTTCATTCCTGATGCCAGAGTCTTTTGGGTAAAACCTTCTATTGCATTTTTAGAAAAATACCTGAAAGAGAATTCAATAGACACCATCGTTACTTCCGGTCCTCCCCACTCACTCCATCTGATTGGTTTAGGGCTTAAAAATAAAATGCCGGATTTGAAATGGATTACCGATTTCCGTGATCCATGGACAGAGATTTCCTATTACAAACATTTGAAATTAACCAAAAGTTCGGATAAAAAACACCGTCAGCTGGAAAGTGCTGTATTTAAAAATGCAGACATTACCTTAGCGACAAGCTACACTGATGCGGAAAATTTCAGAAAAGCCGGAGCCAATGCCGTTTGTATTACGAATGGATTTGATGAAAGCGATTCAAGCAAAAAAGCAGAAGAACAAAAAGGTGAAAAAGCGAATCCACAGGCTACTAGTAAAATGTTCACGCTAAGTTATATAGGAGTTTTGGAACAGCTCAGAAACCCTGATAATCTATGGAAAGCACTTGATGAACTGATCAGGGAAAATGTCGATTTTGCCACTGATTTTAAATTAAAATTTGTCGGAAGAATAGATGATAAAATTTTACAGTCCATTGAAAATTCAAGCCTGAAAAACCATATCCTGAACCTTGGATACCTTGCTCATGGGAAAGCGGTAGAAGAGATGCAGAATTCTGATCTGCTTCTTATTACCAATTTCCCGAATGAATCTTCAAAGGGAATCATCCCAGGAAAAATCTTTGAATATCTGGCTTCAGGAAAACAGATTCTTTCCTTCGGGCCTGAGAAAGCTGATGTGGCAAAAATTCTGGAAGAGACGCAGGCAGGAAAACATTTCAGTTATCAGGATACAGAAACTGTCAAAAAGTTTGTTCTAGAAAAATTTGAACTTTGGAAAAATGGCAGCCTTCTTGAAAACACTCAGCATATTGAGCAGTTCTCAAGAAAAAATCTTACTCAGCAGCTGACTGAAGTTTTGAAATAAAAAGAGAGAGGAAGTTAGAGGCTGGAAGCTGGAAGTTTATTTCAGTCGTCAACTTCTAGCTTCTAACTTTGAACTTTGAACTTTTATATCGTCCATTGATCGTTCACCACAGCAGTCAGATAATATTTACCCTGAAATTCTTCCCATACGAAACGAACCGTTTTCCAGTCCATATTACCGGATTTTTCGGTTCCTTTGATATAGTTTTCTGTGAAATCGGCTTTTGGATAAATCTCTTTTAAATTATTCAGGGAATTTCCTCCTCCGATAAATTTATTCAATGAATATTGTGAAGCTGTAAAGTCTTTGGAAAACACCCATTTACCCAAATAATCATTAATTGTTGCTTTATAAGGATCTCCTGAGCCATCTTGTAAACCCCATGTAAACACCGTTTTAGCAGGCTGGTATCTTTCAAAATCTGCTTTAGAAAAATGTTTATCTTCCTTCTGATTAATAAAAGCATACATTGAAAAACGAATTCCTTTCTGCGGGTGGATCAGGGAAGCAAAAGCGGTGTAATCTTTATTCTTCAGTGCCTTCAAAACCTCATCATTAGCCTGCTTTAAAGCCGCTTCTTTATCAGCATTATTCTGAACGGTACCTGCACTGTCTGTTTTATTTTGTGCAATGGAATCTATCTCGTTCGGAACAGGTTTTCCAGCTTCTTTCTTACAGGCTGCAACAAGACTCAAAACGACTACAGCGATCAATAATTTTTTCATATTTTACATTTTGCAATGGGTAAAAAGCACCAAAACTGATGCCAAGCAATAAATAACGTAAAGAGATAAAGACTATGAGGATTGCTGGATTCTGACTTCCCATTTTAAAAATTACATCGTACATTTGTTAGATGGAAATGTTGGACATTCTGATTATCGGGGCCGGACCTATCGGGTTGAACTGCGCCCTTGAAGCTCAAAAAAACAATCTTAGTCATGTAATCATAGAAAAAGGAACTATTGTCAATTCATTGTACAATTATCCTTTGTACATGCGTTTTTTCTCCACTGCCGAAAAACTGGAAATAGGTGAAATTCCATTTATTTCTACCGCTCCAAAACCGGGAAGACAGGAAGCCCTGGAATACTATCAGGGAATCGCCAGACAAAAGAACCTGAATATCAACCTGTATGAAAAGGTTCTGGGTGTTTCAAAAAAGGATGAAATATTTGAGATCAAAACCACCAAAGCAATCTATCTGGCTAAAAATGTAGTCATTGCTACCGGGTTTTATGATATTCCAAACCTTATGAATGTTCCCGGTGAAAACCTTCCTAAGGTTAAACATTATTATACGGAGCCTTACCCTTATGCAAGACAGAAAATTGTTGTTGTAGGATCCAGCAACTCGGCTGTAGATGCAGCATTAGAAACCTACAGAAAAGGGGCTGAAGTAACGATGATCGTCCGTCATTCTGAGATTTCAAAAAGTGTAAAATATTGGGTAAAACCGGATATTGAAAACAGAATTACAGAAGGAAGTATTAAAGCTCATTTTAATGCAGAAATGATCGAAATTAAAGAAAATTCTGTGGTTTTTAAAGATGAGAAAGGAGAAACTCATGAAATTGACAATGATTTCGTACTGGCGATGACCGGCTACCTTCCGGATTTTGATTTTCTGAAAAATTCAGGAATAGAAATCAACGGCGACTGCCTCAATCCATTTTATAATCCTGAAACCATGGAAACCAATATTTCTAATCTCTATCTTGCAGGAGTAGTTTGCGGAGGAAAAGATACCCATCTTTGGTTTATTGAAAACTCCAGGGTTCACGCGAATATGATCATCAATACCATTCTTTCAAAATCTTAATCGTAAACGACTAGTATATAGTAAAAGTTTCCGGGCAATTTCTACGAAATTGCCCGGAAACTTTTTATTTTTAAATTCATGAATCAAAGGTCTATATAATCTCTTTTTCTACCTTATTTTTATCCTTAAGCATCCATGGAATGATAAAGTAAAAGCCAATCGCAATAAATACTGCAAGCAGTCCGGTTCCGATCCATAATACATTGAATCCTAATTTTTCTGCAATGAGTGTTCCTATATAAGGTGTAATGATAAAGGCAATAGAAAACGACATTCCGTTCAATCCCATATAAGCGCCTTTGTTGTTTTCTCCCGAACGTAATGCCGTAATAGTTGACATAAAAGGGAGGGTCCATATTTCTCCTACACAAAGCAGTGTCATAGACAATACAAGCGTAATCAAACTGTAATCGAAAGCAAGCATAGCGTAGGAAATACCACACAGGAAAGTCCCGATCAACATCGTAAAAGCTAATGTGAAATACTTCTCAGCAATCTGTACCAGTCCCATTTCAAGCAGTACAATCAGGAAACCACTGTATCCGAGAATATACCCGATATTCTGCTGGCTCAGGTGTGCTGTATCCTTATAAAATATCGTCAGCGTACTGAACAACTGGAAGAAACATATGGAAAACAACATACAAAATACGCAGTAAATCAAGAATTTACCGTCACGATAGGGTGAGCTTTCCTTTTTAATAACAATCGCTTCTTTTATCTTTTTCGCTTTCTCTTTCGCCAGTCTTGCACGGTCTTTAAAAAACCAGATATACATCAATCCTGCAAGCAAAGCAGCCAATGCATTGCTGAAAAACAGAAATTCATAAGAAATAGCCGACAAAATACCACCCAGCGCCGGACCAATGGAAAATCCAAGATTAACAGCCATACGATTGAGCGAGAAAGCACGGGTAATATTTTCAGGTTTTGCATATTTGGTAATCGCCACCGAGTTGGCCGGACGGAACGTTTCACTTACAATACTTTGGGCTAAAATAATTCCCGCCAGACCAGCTTCCGTTGTAAAAAGCGGAATCAGACAGAATAAAGGAACGCTGAGCAGTAAACTCAGGCTCTGTACCCTATATTCTCCTATTTTATCCGTGATCATACCGCCCAGCCATGATCCAATGACCGAACCTATTCCAAAAAAACTCAGTACAATTCCGGAATTTTCAATACTGAAATGTAAATGATTGGTCATATAAACTCCCAGAAACGGAAGTACCATAGAACCGGCCCTGTTGATGAGCATTACCAACGCCAGCATCCAACTCTCCTGCGAGAGTCCTTTGAAAGAACTCGTATATACGTTAATTAATCTCACAATACTATTTTGGGGAAATTTGAAAGTGCAAAATTAGCTAAAAATAACCCAAAAAGCCTCTATTTAAAACCTTTTTCATCAATAATTTCCATACAAACAGCCTGTCAGTGTAAAAATGGATTATTTTAAATATAAAATCCAAAGACTTTTATAAAAATCGTAAATTGCAGTAACAGTAAGGCTATTTAAGCTAAAAACCTCTTCAAAACACCATAAAATTTAATCAATACTAAGAATGGTAACCTACGAAAATTTACATGATACGCTATCCTTTTACAGTATTGACTGCCTGCAATCCTATTACATTTCTTCCGGGAAACCCATTTTCAAATTCCCTAAGGCTCCTTTCAGGATGGATTATTACGCTCTGTGTATCTGTACTGCCGGAGAAATTAATATTGAGATAGACCGTCAGAAATATAAAATAGAGGCCCACAGTTTTCTTATGGCTGCTCCTTCGACGATTGTAAAATTTGTAAAGACGAGTAAAGATTTTACGATGAAACTGCTGTTCTTCGACAAGAATTTCCTGATTAAAAATATTTCCAATCCTTTTATTATTGAAAAAATGAATCTTTTTCCCAAAGGTTCATACAGCATCGTAAAAACTACGGCAACAAATTCTTCACTCCTGCAAAACCTTCTGGACTACCTTGATAAAAAATCGAAAAAGCAGGGAAAGTTTACGGAAGAGATTATCCGTACCATTATTTTCAATCTTCTGCTGGAGACTGCTGAGATTATGGAACAGGAAAATGCTTCCAATCCGGAAAAAGAAGAAGGGAAAAAAGACCTTTATCTCAAATTCAGTAAACTGGTCCGTGAAAATATCACCAGGGAACGGGGGGTTCAGTTTTATGCAGACCAACTTCATGTTTCCAATAAATACCTCATCGAAATCATTAAGAAAGCAAGTGGAAAAACCCCTCATGAGGTTATTGATGAGGCGCTGCTTAAAGAAGCTTATGTCATGCTTGGAAATCCCGGGGTCACCATATCAGAAATCGCCTTTGAACTTCAGTTTAATTCCGCCTCGGCATTCGGCCGTTTCTTTAAAAAACATACGACGCTTTCGCCTTCGGAATACAGAACTAAAGAAAATATTCAGTCATGAGAATTTGGGGATAATAATTCTGAACTTGAGGATATATATCGCTTTCTGAATAGAGGTACCTTTATACTGTTAATTAAAAACAATAAAAGATGAGTACGATCAATTCAAAATTCGATAAAGTTTTAAATGCCTCTGAGCAGTTCGGCAAAGTAAACCACGAACCGGATTCAAGTAAAGAAGTTCAGATTAACACTCCTGAAAAGACGATGCCTTTCTCCGACCAGATCGGAAATTACCAACGTAATAAAGGTATTCCTTTGCAATCTTACGAAAACAGTAAAATCTATATTGTAGGAAGCGGAATTGCCGGTATGTCGGCAGCGTATTATTTTATCCGTGATGGCCGTGTACCAGGCAAAAATATTATTTTTCTCGATCAGCTGGATGTGGAAGGCGGATCTCTGGATGGAGCCGGTAATGCCAAAGACGGTTACATCATACGTGGAGGAAGAGAAATGGATATGACCTATGAAAATTTATGGGATATGTTTCAGGATATTCCTGCCCTGGAGCTGCCTGCGCCTTACAGTGTGCTGGATGAATACCGCCTCATAAATGATAACGACCCGAACTATTCCAAAGCAAGACTCATTCATAACCAGGGACAGATCAAGGATTTCAGTAAATTCGGACTTGAGAAAAAGGATCAGCTGGCCATTGTAAAATTGTTGCTAAAGAAAAAAGAAGAGCTGGACGATCTTACCATTGAGGATTATTTTTCTGAGTCTTTCCTGAACAGTAATTTCTGGTTTTTCTGGCGTTCTATGTTTGCCTTCGAAAACTGGCACAGCTTACTGGAACTGAAACTCTATATGCACAGATTTCTTCATGCCATTGACGGAATGAAAGACTTCTCATGCCTTGTTTTCCCCAAATATAACCAGTACGATACGTACGTAACTCCATTAAAAAACTTCCTTGTGGAAAAAGGAGTACAGATCCAGTTCAACACTTTGGTAAAAGATCTTGATATTCATATTAATACGGAAGGAAAAACAGTGGAAGGAATCATCACTGAGCAAAATGGCGAAGAAGTAAGAATACCGATCGGTAAAGACGACTACGTAATTGTAACTACCGGATCTATGACTGAAAGTACGTTCTACGGAGACAACAATACTGTTCCCGAAGTTACGATAGACAACAGCAGCGCCGGACAAAGTGCCGGATGGAAACTGTGGAAAAATCTTGCAGCGAAATCTGAAGTGTTCGGAAAGCCTGAAAAATTCTGTAGTCATATTGAAAAATCTTCATGGGAATCTGCTACGTTAACCTGTCGTCCATCTGCCTTTACAGAAAAACTGAAAGAACTGTGTGTAAATGATCCTTATTCAGGAAGAACAGCTACGGGAGGAATTATTACCATTACAGATTCTAATTGGGTGATGAGCTTTACCTGCAACAGACAGCCGCACTTCCCTACCCAGCCGGATGACATTCTTGTAGTATGGGTATACGCTTTACTGATGGATAAAGAAGGTAATTTTATCAAAAAGCCAATGCCTCAGTGTACCGGAAACGAAATTCTTGCTGAGCTATGTTATCACCTTGGAATGACGGATCAATTCGATAACGTTATAGAAAACACCATTGTACGTACAGCATTCATGCCTTACATCACTTCTATGTTCATGCCTAGAGCAATGGGAGACCGTCCTAGAGTAGTTCCTGAAGGATGTACCAACTTAGGCCTTGTAGGACAGTTTGTAGAAACCAATAATGATGTTGTATTCACTATGGAAAGTTCTGTGAGAACGGCAAGAATAGCTGTTTACAATCTTTTGAATCTTAATAAGCAGGTTCCGGATATCAATCCATTACAATATGATATCAGACATTTATTAAAAGCTACCCAGGCTTTGAATGACTATAAACCTTTCTTAGGAGAAGGAATTTTAAGAAAAATATTAAAAGGAACTTACTTTGAACATATCCTTGTAAACCGTCCGGAAGAACAGGAAGAGCATGAATCTTTCCTGACCAGATTTCAGGAATGGGTAAAAGGAGTAAAAGGCTAAAAGATCATCGAATAAAAATATCTTTAATCGGTAGTGTCTCACTAACTGTGTAAGTTAAAAAGTTATTCTGGAAAATTTTGAGCCCTCATAGCTCAAAAAATTTTACGGAAATAACTTTTTATTA